>CAYJSC010000014.1:0-8964 GCA_964372475.1 uncultured Gammaproteobacteria bacterium
TGCTCTACTATTCGAAACCCCATTTGGCGATCAAATACCTCTCGTTTCTTAAAATTATCGTCGTTGGACTTCTGGTCCTCTTTGCCTTTCAAATTATTGCCATCAATTTACCTGATTTTGCCTCAATTTTTAAAATGGCAGGCTTAATTCTTACGACTATACTTATTATAGTGGGTCTGTGGTGGGTCCATGCCACGCACGAAAACCAGGAGGTTTATATCACTGACCGAAGAATTGTTAAATTTGCCCCGCTATCCCCTCTTCACCGCACCACTCGTACTCTTTTTTGGGACGAGGCAGTCAAATCCAAAACCTACTATAAAAACCCTTTTTTGGAAAGAATTCTCGGCATCGGCTCGATTGAAATCCACGCCAGATCTCAAGACAAGGATAACGTCGATATCAACCATCTGGTCTTCCACGAAGATTTGGCCAATTATATCGATAAAATTCTTTATACCTACAAAACCAAACCCGATGATTTAAAAAATTTTAAGGAGTTTGTGCCAAAGCCGAAGGGAAAGAGAGGGCAATAAGCAAATAAGCAAATTTCAAATAAATGATTAATGTTTAATGATAAATGTCTAAATAATATCTAATGAATTAATGTTTGGTCATTAGTTATTAGTCATTAGTTATTAGTTATTAGTCATTGGTCATTTGTTATTTATTACTGATTTGCTTATTTGAAATTGCTATGTTTCAAAAACTATACCGTTTTCTTAAAAATGTTTTTTATGGCTTTACCTCAGCCAAATTCTATCAAAATCTCCTTCGTGCCCCCTTTTCTTTCTCTCTAAAATATTTCGGCTTTTTAATTTTTCTCATAAGTGTCGTCTATACGATTTATTTCAGTGTTCTAGGTTTTCCGTGGGTTAATAAATTTCTAGACAATGCTCCCAATTTGGTGAAAAATCTCATTCCCGCAGATTATGCTTTGGAGATCAAATCTGGCGAGGCAAATTTCATGGGCAAAGAACCATTCCTGATCTCTATTCGCGACATGTATAAAAATATTGGCACGGATACTACCGAAAAAGTCACTCCGGCTAATTTTTTGACCATTGATACGAAAACGCCTTTTTCCGAAAGCGAGTATCGCAAATTCGATACTATCCTTTGGCTTACTAAAACCAGTCTCATCATGCCGGATAAGAATAATCCCGCGTCAACTAACATTACCATTGTGCCTTTAAAAGAGCTCGGGGACATGGGTCTCATCAATCAAAAAATCGTTTTGACCACATTAACTAGCAGTCTTCCCATCTTAAGAAACATTGTCAAGGCAGTATTTTTTGCCCTTTTACCTCTCTTCTTCCTCTTTTTTCTTTCAACCAAGCTTATAAATGTTTTGGTTATCGGTACTTTATTTTTTTGGCTGGCGAAATTGGCAAAATTTGCCGTCCCCCTTCATAAAAGCTGGCAATTAACCATTCACGCTTCGACTCTGCCTGTTCTCATTGAAACCGTTGTTCATCTGACCAACACGACAATCGGAATTCCGTTTTGGTATACTCTTTTAACGCTGATTATTATTTTCTTCTTTTTACGAAATACGGAAATTAAAAAAGTTTAGTTTTGCCATTTGTCAAATTCTCATCCCGCCCGCTATAGCGGAAACTAAATATACCCCACTCCCGGAGTAATATTAAATTTAATCATCAATAATTCTCGGTTGAATTTCTTCTTGTATTCACGAGTTACTTTATCCATAAATTTAGTCGATTCGCCTTTACGAACTAAAGCTAATATGGTTGCGGAAAACCCACCGCCCATGTTGCGAATTCCTAAAACTCCCGGCAAGCTTTTACCAAAATTATAAAGAAAAGTTAGCTCCGGGGTCTTTTCGTCAAGCTCATATAGGATAAGCGCACTTTCCCCTGACTTAGTAAGAAGCTCACCAAATTTCTCAACTCTCTGATCTTTTAGAGCCTTGACCGCGGCCAGTACTCGATCGTTTTCGTTTATTACATGCTCGACTCTTTTCCTCATGACCGGATGGTACCTTTCCAACTCGCTTTTAAACTTTTGAAACTCGATCTTTGTCACTTCTCTTAAGCTTTTAACTTTTCGCTTTAGTTTTTCTCGCCAAAAAATCAAGCTATCCTCGCACATTTTTCTTCTGACGGGATAGCCGGAGGCTCCCAAATCGTGTTTGGCCACTTTATCAACGGCAATAACAAATTCTACATCCATCTGATCTAAATCTATAGGTATCGTTTTAACCTGCGACACCGGCTTATCTCCTTTTGGTAGAAAATCCAGAAAAACCAGATGATTTTGTTTTCCAAAGGTGATTGTTCCCTGATCCAAAAAGCCGCAGGGCGAGCCGACAAAATCGTTTTCCGCTTTCTGACAAAGAAGCGCGATTTTTATCTTCTCGGCTTTAATCTTGTTAAGAAACATTAAGCCGTAGGCAATTGCTAATTCGTAGGCGGCAGAAGAAGAAACGCCGCTGCCTATGGGAATGTTGCTGTCTAACAAAATATCAGCGCCGCTTAATATTTTATCACCGTAGTCTTCTTTTAGTTTTTGCACGACCCCCTTGGCATAATTTACCCACGGATTTCGCAAATCGGCCGCGATAGCGGTGGTGGTGAGAAATTCCAAAGGGGTTTGGGAAAATCCTTGAGAAAAAATTCGGATGGTGTGATCTTTTCTTTTGGAAAATAAGGCGATGATGCTTCTTGAGATACAGCAAGACAGGGCAAAACCCTGATTATAATCCGTATGATTGCCGATAATTTCTGCGCGTCCAGGAGACCTGACGATTAAATCAGACTCATGACCATATCGTGCTTGAAATTTTTTTCTTAAAGCTGTAATTCTTTTTTTTAATTCTGGTTCGGTTTTCAAGCAGGATTTCGTATATTCATCCATAGATTTAGTCATTTATGTTTTTGCCTTTAATTTACTTAGTCGATCAGTTGCTTCGGGAAAAATTCTTCGTAACTTTTCATTTTCTTCCATACTTAAAGTATCAAGAACTCTCGGCGTTACTCCGCCGTCTTGAAGTGCTAACCCCAAGGTTTCTAAACCTGGTATTTTTTCACCTGTTCTTAAATCGACTACCCCAAATCCATAATCGGTACCGTATCTCCATTCATCTGTATGGTTAGCCAGCGTCCAAAAATGCCAACCCTTAATTTTTACACCCATTTTTATTGCTAGTTCGACGGCCAAAAGAGAACCAACAATCATGAGGGGCGTTACTGATTTCGTTCTGTCTTTGGTTCTATCCGGAACACCAGTTTCAGTCACGATAATAGGTTTATTAGGATATTTATGACCAAGCGACAGAAGCATCTTATAAAAACCCCGTGGAGAATACGCCCAATCCATATCTGACACAATAGAGTCTTTTGGTTTACTAAATTCTGAAATGGGTGAACCTGTGCCAAAAACACTTGTAGTCTCTCTGGTGTGTCCCTGCCTCAAATCAAGACGAAACTTATTTACCAAATGATGATAAAAGTTAACTAATAAGACATCAGAATTAGTAGCGGTTAAAGAAAGAGGCATTAAATTCCAAAACCAATTGACGACGACGTTGGCTAGACGATTCCGTACTTTTTTATCAATCGGCTCAAACCAGACAAGATGATTTGAAACGCCAACTTTGGCAGTTGGATCGTGTTTTTTAATAATCTTTCTTGCCTCGCTGTGCGCCCTTGCCATATTAAAAATGACACTAAACATGCCAGCGATATTTCCTTTATTAAAGGGCGGGTGGTATCCATGGTATTCTCCAAGCGTTGCCTGAACCATTGGTTCGTTTACCGTGTTATAGACGTCAACATAGTCGGCAACTCGCGGAACCAAAGCTTCAACATACTCTTTAAAATATTTAACGCTTTGGCCGTTTCTCCAGCCGCCAATTTCTGAAAGCCACTGAGGCAGGGTAACGTGGGAAAGCGTCAAAACAATATTTAAATCTCTTTTTTTCGCTTCCCTTAGCTGCCAGATTAGAACACCAAGATTACCTTGATCGATTTGTCCTTTCTCTCTCTCGATTTCTCCCCACTCGGCACTCATTCGATAACTCTTTACACCAAGCTTTTGCATCCGATCCAAATAACCAAGAAATTCTTCTTTAGTTTCTACTGGAAATCTTTCAGGATGATTGCTTATCATTTCCGAATACTTACCCGGATACTTATCAACTATTCTAACCCAATCTGTACCAGCCTCGCCACTGTCTTTATTAAAAAATCTATTTCCAGTTAACTGAAATGTACTATCGGAAACCCCTAGCCGAAGTGATTCATTTAGCATTGATAATAAAATATTAAAGTTTTAATTCTTTTAAATATTTTCTAAAATCTCCATTGACTTCTTTGTGACCGAGCGCAAATTGCACCACCGTTTTTAAATACTCCAGCTTGTTGCCGGTATCATAATATTGGCCGTTTTTAATCTCACAGGCATAAACGGGAATGTTTTTCTTAATTAAGAGATTTAAAGCGTCAATATGGATTAGCTCTTCTCCACTTTTGAGTTTATTCATTACTTCTTCCAGGGCGTCAAAGATATCCGGCGTAAAGACGAAGCCCGAAACGGTGGCGAGATTGGAAGGAACATTTTTCGGTCCAGGTTTTTCGACGAGAGTCCTGACTTTTACCACGCCATCGCTTACTTCGTCACCCGCGGCAAAACCATAGCGATAGGTGTCTTCTTCTTTTTCGGTTCTAATGGCACCCAAAATGGTTGCCTGATACTTATCGTAAGCCGCAATTAGCTGTTTGGTTCGCGAAGGCTGGGAAATAATAAAATCATCCCCCCATAAAACCAGAAAGGGCTCGTTTCCTACTACCTGTTTGGCGTTTAAAATTGGCGTGGCGTTGCCAATCGGACCTTTTTGCCGGATATAGATAAAATTGGCAAGTTCCGCGATTCGCCTGACTTCCGCCAGTTCTTTTTCTTTTTTGGATTTTAATAACAGCTGTTCGAGTTCAAAAGGATAATCAAAATGGTCTTCGATAGGTCGCTTATGGGATCCGGTGACAATGATCACGTCTTCAATTCCCGCTTCTACCGCTTCCTCAACGACGTATTGAATTATCGGTTTATCAACAATCGGCAGCATTTCTTTGGGCATGGCCTTAGTCGCGGGAAGAAATCTGGTGCCAAAGCCGGCGGCGGGAATGACGACCTTTTTGATGGACATATTGCGATAATTTTAAGTTTTAAATTTTAAATGAAATCTAAATTTTAAATATTTAATCATTTATTATTGATTTAAAATTTATAATTTATAATTTAAAATTGACTTTATCATTTTATTCTCTCTCCCTTTACAAGTCAATTCTGGTCTGTTAAAATTTGACGCTATGATTGATGCGGCGAAATTGAGTAAAATAAAGCCGGTGGCTTTTTTTAGCGAAGTCAAGGCCGAGCTCGCGAAAGTGGTGTGGCCGTCGAAAGAAGAAACGATCCGCCTAACCGGAATCGTAATACTAATTAGTCTGATAGTTGGACTTTTTGTTGGCGCGCTGGACTATATTTTAACCATGTTAACAGGGCTGATAATTAAATAATTTTAAAATTTAAATATTTAATCATTTGACCTTGATTTAAAATTGATAATTTAAAATTCGTTTATGTCAGATCAAACTGTAAGTCCTAAAAATATTCAGGTTCCAAAAGAAGTTAAACAATCTGACGATACGGCAATCAGGTGGTACGTCCTTCATACCTATTCCGGCCACGAAAACAAAGTCGCCGAAGCTTTAAAACAGCGCGCCGCCTCAATGCATCTGGAGAACAAAATTCTGGAGATGGTAGTGCCAACGAGAGAAGTGGTCACGGTGAAAGCTGGAAAAAAAGGCCAGATCTCAGAAAAAATTTTCCCCGGTTATATTCTGGTTAAGATGCTTCTTGACGACGAATCTTGGCTAGCTGTTCGTACGACTCCAGGCGTTACCTCTTTTGTCGGCGCCGGCAATAAGCCCACTCCCATTTCCGAAAAAGAAGTTGACGTGATTATGAAGTTTATGAAAATTGAGGCGCCTAAGTACAAGGCGGTTTTTACTCTCGGTGAAGCGGTTAAAATCATCGATGGTCCCTTTTCCGACTTTCTAGGCACAGTTGAAACCATTGATGAGGAAAGAGGAAAAGTGAAAGTTCTGGTGTCTATTTTTGGACGAGAAACACCGGTGGAATTAGATTTCTTGCAGGTAGCAAAATTATAAATTTTAAGTTTTAAATTTTAAGTTAAATATCAAATTTTAAAATTAAAAATTTATCATTTGTCATTGATTTAAAATTGGTAATTTAAAATTAAATAAGTATGGCTAAAAAAATTAAAACCGTCATTAAACTCAACCTTCCTGGCGGTGAAGCTACCGCGGCGCCGCCGGTTGGTCCGGCTTTGGGACAGCATGGTCTTCCGATCATGGAGTTTATCAAAACCTATAACGAAAAAACCAAAGACCAAAAAGGCCAAGTTATTCCTGCCATTATCACCGTTTTTGAAGATCGCACTTTCTCTTTTATTACCAAACTGCCGCCGGTGGCGGAAATGATTAAAAAAAGTCTCAAAGTAGAAAAGGGTTCTGGCAAAGCAGGACGGGAATCAGCCGGAAAACTATCCCCGTTACAAGTTCGGGAAATTGCCGAAAGTAAATTGAAAGATTTAAACACGGAAGACGTAAACCAAGCGATGAAGGTGGTAGCCGGAACAGCAAGAAGTATGGGGATACAAGTAGATTAATTTTAAGTTTTAAATTTTAAATGAATTTTTAATTTTTAAAATTTATTATTGATTTAAAATTGATAATTTATAATTTAAAATTATAGTTATGGGCAAAATTCGCATTAAAACCCTCGGCGACGAGGAAAAAGAAAAAAAACAAAAGAAACAGGACGTTGCCAGACGCGAAGGCAAAAAATTGACCAAATTAAAAGGCAAAGGCGGCGGCCGGATTGTGGAGATGGAAGGAGTAGAAACCCTTAGCGAGGACGAGAAGCCAGGCAACACGGAAACACAGAATATTTCTGTGTCTCCTAAAATTTCAGCGCCTCAGCGTTCCCGGAAAACTATTCGCAAACAGAAGCGTTCTGGGAGATATCTAAAGGCACGTTCGTTCGTCGATAAAACCAAAACCTATTCTTTAGACGAGGCTATAGCCTTAGTGAAAAAAACCAACGTCACCAAGTTTGACGCGACCATGGAAGTTCATGTTAATACTCTGGTTAAAGATATTAAAGGCCGAGTCACTCTCCCCCACGGTATCGGCAAAGAGATCAAAGTTGCCGTGGCTGACGATAGGTTACTTGCGCAAGTTGAGGCTGGTAAAATTGATTTTGACGTTTTAATTAGCCACCCAAGTTTTATGGCCAAACTGGCCAAAGTGGCAAAAATCCTCGGCCCTAAAGGCCTGATGCCCAATCCCAAAAACGGCACGATTTCCGAAAACCCGATAGATTTGGCCAAGAAATTTTCCTCGGCCCTACATTTTAAAACCGAGGCGGATTTTCCTCTTATTCATTCTGTTATCGGCAAAACGAACTTTCCGGATAATAAACTGGCGGAAAACTTAAATGTTTTGATAAAGGCTATTGGGGTTGATAAGATCAAAACTCTCTATCTTAAGGCTACCATGAGCCCCAGCGTTAAAGTGGCGATTGTCAAAGAAAATAATTTGTGATATAAAAGTATAGTCCCAAGACAGCAGGTGGAGCGCAAAGCGCGACATCCCGAGGCCACAGGCCGAGGGACAAAAAGGAAGCAATCCATAAATCCTGCCGAGGAGTCAAGGAAGTAAGGAAGCAAGGAAAAGGAATCAAGGAATAAAATTCTTTAATTCATTAATTCTTTAATTCATTAATTCTTAAAATGCACTCCTCGAGAGTGCTTTTTTTATTTTAAATATGCCCAATCAACGCAAAATCGATATCGTAAAAAACATTAGCGATAAACTCGCCAGAGCCAAATCGCTGGTCTTTACTGATTATCGCGGTTTAACCCACAAACAGCTTGAAGGATTAAAAAAAGCCTTAAAAAAGGCCGAAGCCGAATTTCTGGTTATTAAAAACACGCTTCTAACAAAAGCCATGTTTCAATCGGGCTTTACTAATGACTTATCACCAAACACTAACCACCAAATTGACGGCCCCACCGCAGTTTTATTTTCCTACGCCGATGAAATTGCGCCTTTAAAAATTTTGGCCAAAGCTATTAAATCTTTTTCCCTTCCCCACATCAAACTTGGTTTTTGGGCTAACAAAGAGCTTAGCGTGGCTGATGTTAATCGCTTGATTACTCTTCCTACGAAAGACGCTCTTCTTGGCCAATTGGCGGCCCAGATGAAATCACCTTTATATGGCTTACACCGCGCGCTTTCCTGGAATACGCAAAAGTTGGTTTTGGTTTTAAGTCAGATTAAAAAGTAAATTCAAATTATCTCCTTCTCCTTCAGGAGAAGGTCGGGATGAGGTTTTAAAAGCAAATTTATACCTCACCCTCGCCCTCTCCTAAAGGAGAGGGAAAACCTGAAAGGTGGTGAATACTATTATGGCCAAGCTTTCCCAGGATGAAATTCTAAAGGCGGTCGGAGAAATGACGGTCTTGGAGTTAGCCGATCTAGTTAAAGCCCTTGAGGAGAAATTTGGTGTTTCCGCCATGCCGGTAGTTACTGCTCCGGCGACCGTGTCCGCCGAAGCTTCAGCGGAGGCGGAGCCGAAGGAGGAGCAAACGGTTTTTAATGTAGTCTTAACTAGCGCTGGCGCGAATAAAATCAGCGTGATTAAAGCGATCAGAGAAATCGTTCCCACCTTAGGTCTTAAGGAAGCCAAGGATATGGTAGATCAAGCACCTAAAAATGTTCTCGAGCAAGCCAATAAGGCTGCCGCGGAGGAAGCGAAGAAAAAGCTAGAAACGGCGGGAGGAACGGTGGAGTTGAAATAGTGATTGGTGATTAGTCATTGGTCATTATAAATTTGAAATTAGACATTTGTCATTTA
>CAYJSC010000015.1:0-8722 GCA_964372475.1 uncultured Gammaproteobacteria bacterium
AGAATCGGTTCCGGAGTTCCCAAAGCCGAGCCTTATCGGCTACGCAAGTTCCTGACCATGCTCGAAAGGGCCCTGCGGGAACCGGTCTCGCTCAAACAGTTGAAAATCAACGGCGGCGAGATAATGGAAATCGCCGGCATCGGGCCGGGTCCGCGGGTAGGGTTCATCCTGAACGCCTTGATGAACGAGATCCTGGACGATCCGGCAAAGAACGAGAACGAGCATCTGCGGGCCCGGGTAAAAGAATTGAATAGTTTGTCCGATGCTGACCTTGAAAAACTTTCCGGCGAGGCCAAGAAAAAGATGGAGGAGATAGAGTATAAGAAGGAGGAAGAAACAAAGAAGAAATATTGGGTGAGTTAGAATTAAGTATAGAGAAAACCTAAAAAGTAGGGTAAAATTGAATTAACAGGCCGTAGTGTACCGGCAACACGCATTCCTCGGGCGAATGAGATAGAGGGTTCGATTCCCTCCGGCCTGACCAAGTTAGACATTATTTAAGATTTTTGCTATACTTTATGAAAGATGAGGCATGTTTTGACTGAACACGCAAAGAAACGATTGAAAGAAAGAAAAATTCCTCAGAAATTTTTTAAAGAAGCATTAGAAAATCCTACAAAGATTCAAAGAGATTCAAAAAACAAAAATAGTATATTGTTTAAGAAGTTATATATGAAGGGAAATTCTAGAAGATTACTATTGATTGTCGGAGAAATTGAAAAAGAGGAGTTAAAAATTATCACCATAATTGATACGTCTAAAATTAGTAAATACTTATGAGCAAAAAAAATATTAAAATTTCATACGATAAAAGTAGCAAGGTTCTTGTGCTGGAAATGAAAAAAGTAAAAAGCGTTGATTCTGAAGTTAAAGACAATATTGTGATTGATTATGACAAAAAAGGCAAAGTTGTCAGGGTTAACATTTATGATTTCAGCTTTAACAATTTCCGGGAAAGTTCAGGCGAGTTTCAGGACTTTGTCCGGAATTACAGGTCGTTTTGAGTAAGTAAAGATTAAAAAATTTTAGCTATGGATGAAACAAAAAAGTGCCAAAAATGCGGAATGACTGCCGAGGGTTATAAGTGCGATATGTGCGGCGAGGAAGCCGCGGCGCACGACCCGGCTCACGCCTGCGGCGGCGAAAAGTGCGTGGCCAAGTGTTCCGGCTGCAAAGAAGCGGAAACAAAATGCGCCTGCCCGCCGGCGCCAACCAATCCCTAAGGATTACTTCAAAAATCCTATCTGCAACTCGTAGAGTTTTCTAATGGTCTTTGAGATAACTAAAAACGATTTTGAATCCTTGACGAAAGGGAGTTTTTTATTGTTGAGGCATTAGAGAATTTTAGCAAAAAGTTGATTGAATTTCTAATTTGCTTTATAGTAAATACAGTTTTTTCTAGTTAGTTTGTTAGTTTGCTCGTTACCAATAATTTGCTACTGGAGGCTGCCGTTATGGGTCTTTTAGACGCTAAGTTTGCGAGGTTGGCTGAACTCCTGCCGGTTTTCGCGGCTAACTACGCCAAGCGGTTTTTGGAGCATGTCTACGACAATGCCTTTGATACGCCGCTTGGACAAAAGCTTGCCGCCATGGGGAAATCAAAGAAGTACGCGGTTGAGTTTGGTCTTAATCTTCTGACTGCTTTCTTTGAAGACCGGCTGGCCGAAAATACCAAGCTCAAAAAGTTCGTGAAGGAAGTTGGCATCGACATGGCGCCGGAAATTTCAAAAAGGATGATCAACGGTGCCAGAGAAGAGGTTTTGGCCAGCGCCGGAACCGCCGAAGAAAGAGAAATGGCCCAAGTGCTCCTCGGGCTCGAGGACAAAGAACTAATCGGTTTGCTCAACTGGCTCTATGAAAAACCGGCCGCTGAAAAGATGTCGGTTTTGGGGCAGTTGTCTTTAATGTCGGTCGAGCAGATAGCGCGACTGATGCGTTTTTCCGTGGAAGACCGCGAGAAGTTTTTCGGCGTTTTGGATCCGAAGCCGCAACCAAAAGAGGCCGGCCAAGGAGTTCTCGGTTTGATGACCGATGACATCAGGAAACTGAGGCAGAGATTCCGCCGCAAGGAGGCAGGACAATGAGAGAATTTTATGAACTCGTGCGGGAGCTTGCCGGTTTGGGTAAAGATGCTGGTGAAGCCGCGCTTCAGAAAGTCAAAGTTGCCCTCCTGGGCTATTTCTCGTTTCTGAAGAAGGCCTCGGTTTTCTTCTCGATATTTCTGGCTTTCGTGGCGATGGTGTTTCTTTTTGGAGCGATGTTTGATTCCAGGCCGGTCAAAGCGTTGGCCGTATTCTTTGGGGGGATGGCCACTTTCTTCTGGGGTTTGGCCGCCTTCCCGATCATCTGGGCAGTTACCAAAGGGCTTGAGTGGGAGTCTTTGAGAAAGACTTTCCAGGTGATTGGCGTGGCCACTCTCTGGATTCTCTTTCTTTCAATCTACTTCTACTTTATCCCTGTTCCGCTTGCCGCCATCCCGCTTGTCGTGACTCTTGCAGCGGGTTTGGCTATTGCTTCGGTTGTTTTCGGCATCGGCATTTCGACCAGGTTTTTGGCTTTGCGTCTCGGGCTCGTTTTCACGGTCATGACGATTGTTTTTGTTCTGACCGCAGCGATGCCAAAATCCTTTGGCGGTTTCGGAAAACTTGTCGCCTGGCTGGATGGCAAGTTAGGCGGAACCGTTCAAGAAGTAGTGACGCCTTTGCCCAACTTGGTCGCTTACAGTCAGGATCTTGTGTTTTTTGACCCGCGGACCAAAGAGCCGAGAATCTGGTATTACAAAATCGGCGACAAGGCCTACGATCTTTACGACGCTTTCGGCTTTCACCCGCGCTACAGCGAGGAGCTGAAGCCGATTACACCGGAAATCGTTCGCGAGCTCGAAAATTTGGAGAAAACGGCGAAGGCGAAAATCGAAGCAGACCAGTTGGCTTTGACGCAAAAGCAGGCCGAGGAGGAAAAGAAAAAGATCGAAGAAAAGCGCTTGGCTGATTTGGAAGCGGCGATTAAAGATGCGCAGACCAAAGCGGTTGAAGCTACCAAAATTGCCAAGACACAAAGTCGCCCTGGGCCTCAAGGAACAGCCGGACCGCCAGGATTGCCAGGACCGCCAGGATTGCCAGGACCGCCAGGATTGCCAGGACCATCTGGTATACCCGGGCTGCCTGGACCATCAGGTCAGCCAGGACGCGATGCCGTTTTACCCGAACCGAAGCTTTATGCGATTTCGGCTGGAATCGAACTTGAAGTCGTCCTTGACCAGCGGATTTCAACCGAAAACAACCGGGCCGGAGATTTGTTCCGGGCAAGTCTTGGCCGAGCGGTGTTGGTCGGCGGCACAATCGTTTTTCCAATCGGAACAGAGTTGACCGGCCGGATTTCGCAATTGGAAAGACCAGGCCGGGTCAGCGGAGTGGCTTCAATGGTTTTGACCATTACCGCCGTTTCTTTTGAAGGTGTTTCTATTCCGGTTCAGACCGATTCGGTCAAAATCGGAGGCGAAGGCACTACCGCAAAGGATGCAACCAAAATCGGCATCGGGGCCGGAATCGGCGCGGCCATCGGTGCGATTCTCGGCGGCAAAGAAGGCGCGGCCAAAGGAGCGGCAGTCGGCGGCGGCGCGACTACGGCCGAGACCTTGGCTACTCGCGGAAAGGAGATAGAACTTAAGCCGGAGCAGAAACTTGTCTTCCGGCTGGCCAGGGATTTTACGGTTCAAAGATAAAGTTCGTTTGGTCTGCCAAATGGCAGATTCTCAAGCGGCGAAACAGAAATTTTGTTCCGCCGCTTTTTATTTTTGATAAATTCTTAGATTTTTGATATAATTTGAAAGATGAATTCCGCACTTAATCCACATTTAAAAAGATTTTTTTGGGATGTTGATCCTGATCTTTTGGATCTCAAGAAGAATAGCGATTACATAATCGCCAGAATTTTAGAATACGGCGACATCGAAGATATTGTTTGGTTGTTTGAAACATACAGTAAAAAGATGATTGGGAAAGTTCTTATAAATCAACGGAGTTTTTCAAGGAGAACGGCGAATTTTTGGAGTAAAATTTTAGACATAGATAAAAGTAAAATTCAATGTTTGAAAAAGTCTTACCAGAGCAGGCAAAAAATGCACTGGCCGTATTAAGCCAAAGCGGTTTACTAAAAGATGCTTATTTGGCTGGTGGCACTGCTTTAGCCTTGCATATCGGCCATAGAGTTTCGGTTGATTTTGATTTTTTCACCAAAAAAGAATTTGATGAGAATTACTTTGTCCAAAAACTTACGGAGTTTCCCTTAGATTTTCGATTAGAAAAACTAGATGCGAATACAGTAATCGGTTATTTAAACAAAACCAGATTTAGTCTGTTTTCTTATAAATATCCCCTTTTGGCAAAAATGCATAAGCTTTTAAATCTGAATGTTCTGGATACTAAGGATATTGCGCCGATGAAGTTAGCGGCCATCAGCGATAGGGGAGCAAAGAGAGATTTTATCGACCTTTATTTTATTATTGAAGTTGAAAAATTATTTACTCTTTCAGAAATCATGGATTTTTATGACCAGAAATTCAGAATCTTAAAGCAAAATAAAACCCATATTCTTAAAAGTCTTATTTATTTTGACGATGCCGAAGGGCAACCTATGCCCCAAATGCTTAAAAGAATCAGTTGGGCAGAAGTTAAAGTATTTTTTGAATTAGAAACCAAGCTTTTGATCAAAAAATTATCTGCGATTTAGATTTCAACTCCCCGTTGAAAATCAAGAAAAATCAGGGGTTTTTGACAAAGCTATTTTAAAATTTCCGGGGATAGTTTTTTTATCTGCTGAGAAAAGAATTCTTTGAGTTCATCCGTTGTCAGCGGTTTAATTATTTTCGGCAAGGCCTTTATCCGCCGAACCTTGGCCAGTTCCCCTCCCAAAAAAATACCCCCGATTTTCACGCCGAACTTTGTTTCGGCGTCTTTTCTCAATTTTTCAAGTTCCGCGTCTTGCAGTATAAAATAAAGGTCAACAAAGTCCTTCGGGTCAAACCGTTCCAGCATCGCCATCAGTTTGTTTGCCCCGATGTCGCGCAAACTGTCTATTCTCAGTCCTTCTGCGTTTTTTGGATTCTCTAACTGCTTGAAAGGATATTTCGTAAATTCTACTTTTAACTCTTCACCGGCGTTTAGGGTAAAATAAAATTGATTTCGGTCGTGAAGTTTTTCAAAACGAACGCTGCTCGCCGCCAGTTTACCCTTTAATTTATTTACGAATTCATGAATGAAAAAAGTATCCGGTTCGTTAAGACAAAAAAAATCCAAGTCGTCGGAAACCCGGTGCTCAAGATAGTAAGCGGCCAGAGCCGTCCCGCCGGTTAAATAAAAATCAGCCAGTTTCGGTTCATTGGTTACCTCTTGAATTATCGTTTTTTGTTCAGGCGTTAGAGTTTTTTGTTCCACAAGAGTAATTCAAAAAACGCCCGGCGGTCTTCGGATATATTCAGTTCGGCCAGGTGTTCTTCAAGTTTCTTTCGGTCAATTTTTTCTTCACCAGAGCCGTAATTGATTATTCTTTCCAGTTCCCAAACCGGGTCTTTTTCGGCTTGCTTTTCGTATTCAGTTTTCGTGTAATCCCAAGGCATAATGTTATTTTAGCAGAAAACCGGCGCTAAGTGAATACTTTAATCCCATGCTAAAAACCTTGATTTTTGACAAAGGGGTTTATTTTGTTTCTTGAAATTTTTTGGTATAATTAAAGATATGAATGATAAATCTCTGCGCGGTTTTGGAAATTCGTTGTTTTGGGATGTAAATCCGGAGAAGCTTGACGCGGAAAAAGACGCCCAATTTATTATCGGCCGGGTTTTGGATTTCGGGGATATTGAAGAGATTCAGGTTATTAAAAGAATCTACGGTTTGGCAAAGATTAAACAAGCAGCGTTAGAACATGTTTTTGAATCGCCCAGAAGCGCGAATTTTTGGGAATTGATTTTAAATTTGCCGCCTAAATCTTTATCATGCATACGGAAGCGCTTACCTCAAATACCAAGCGCGTTTTTGAATCGTTAGGGAATATTTCTCTGACCAAAGACGTCTATTTAGCCGGCGGTTCGGCTTTGGCTCTTTATTATGGTCATCGGTTTTCGGTTGACCTTGATTGGTTTGGCCAGGGATTTAAGTATACTGATGAATTTCGTCGCAAGTTAAGTTCTCTCGGGTGTATAAAAGTTATCAGCCAATCCGAAGACACATTTCACGGCCAGTTGGACGAGGTTGAAGTAAGTTTTTTCCATTACCCATACAAACTACTTTTCCCAAAGGAAGCATATAATCAGAATATATACGTAGCTTCTGATAAAGACATTGGGTGCATGAAATTAGAGGCAATCGCCAGCCGCGGCAATAAAAAAGATTTTATTGATATGTATTTTCTTTTACAGAACTTTTCTTTAGGGGAACTAATAGCCTTCATGCCTAAAAAATTTGAAATTGAATACAATACCACTCATCTTTTAAAAGCTTTGACTTATTTTGAAGATGCTGAAAAAACGCCGATGCCTCGGATGATTAAGAAAATAAACTGGGAAGAGGTTAAAAGGACTTTGGTATCCGAGGTAGAGAAGTATATTAAATAAAACAAGAGAAATCAAGAAAAATCAGGGTTTTTGACAATGGGGCGTGATGTTTTTCTGTTTGATTCATGGTATAATTAAAATAATGTATAACTGGTCTACCGACGAAAAAAAATTCAAAAGTGAGGCCCCGGAAGGTTATAAAATATGGCGACTTGACCAATTGATTAATTACGGATTAAGCGGAGAAAAGATAAACGCCGACGAACTCAAGAAATATTGGAATAAAATTGATATTGATCAACCAACCAAGGAATACTTGGAGTTTTTACTATGGCCGGAGAAATTAAAATATTAACTTCACAACAAGAAGATTTTTTGGATTTAGTCGGCGAAGATAAGTTAATTAACGAAACTTTCTACTTTACCGGCGGCACGCCTTTGTCGGCCTTTTATTTATTTCATCGTCTGTCTGAAGATATCGATTTGTTTTCAGAAAGAGAAGTTGATCTTCTGCAAATAAGAAATTTTATCGGGAAAATTCAGCAAAGACTAAAAGTAAAGGGGGTTGATTATAGGCAATACTACGGGCTGCATACTTTTCAGCTTTACTTTTCAGAAACCGGTATTCTCAAAGTTGATTTCAACTATTTTCCTTTTCCCAGGATTGAAAAGGGCTTGGTTTATAAAAATATTTCTGTTGACAGTGCGTTGGATATCGCGGTCAATAAGGTTCATACAATTGCAATGAAGCCTCGCGCCCGAGATTTTATTGATATTTATTTTTTAGTTAAAGACAAAAACTATATTTTTAAAGATCTTCTGATGAAAGCAAAATCTAAATTTGACTGGCATATTGATGCCATTCAGCTTGGTTCGAGATTACTGGAAGCAAAAAAGGTTAAGGATTTTCCAAGAATGATTAGAAAGATCAACAATCAAGAGTGGCAAGAGTTTTTTATTGAAGAAGCCAGAAAACTGAAACCGGAGATATTGGAATAACTGGTTTTCAAACCTTCAGAACTCAACTCCCCGCTGAAAATCAAAAAAAACAGGGTTTTTGACAAAGAGGGGGGTTGATTTATTTTTTTGTTTTGGTAATATTCAGATGTATGAGTCAAATAGAATCAATAAAAGGTTTAATAGTTCCCATCCTTAAAAGCAACGACGTTGAATTTGCCGGTATTTTTGGTTCATACGCCAGAGGAGAAAATAAACCAAACAGCGATTTGGATATATTGGTGAGATTTTCCAAACCCAAGAGTATTTTTGATTTGGTTGGTTTAGAAATTGAGATTTCTGAAAGATTGGGCAGAAAAGCGGATATTATTACCGAAAAATATCTCCATCCTTATATACGCCCCCAGGTTTCAAAAGACCTAAAAGTTTTTTATGGACAGAGACAATATTTATAGACAGCATATTTTGGATGCAATTTCCGCTATTGAGTAATATATTCAAGACAAAACGTTTGATGATTTTACAAACAGCCGACTCTTACAAGACGGCATAATTCGTAAGTTAGAGGTTATCGGCGAAGCCGCCAAAAGATTGTCCGACGAGTTTAAGGACAAGATTAAGCTTCCGTGGAAAAAGATAATCGGCGCAAGAGACAAACTAATCCACGATTATTTAAAAGTTGACTTGGAAGTAGTTTGGAAAACTATCACAGAAGATTTAAAAGAATTAAAAGAAAAGTTATAGAAGAAAAAATTTAATAAGATTTAATAAAAAGATTAATTTTCAAAACCCCTCATAAAACCTTGAAATTTGACAAAGAGGTGGTTGACTTTTTGTCATAATTATGACAATTCTATTTCTAGGGTTGTTCTTTGTCAAACAGAGAAATAAAATAAGGAGAAAGCCATGAGCGATTTGGAGCGCCTTGAGCATCGCTACTTCTGTGATAGTCCTTCAAGCGATTCTGTGGAGAAGATACTCGATTCTCTCGGAACTCTAACTAAGATTTCTTACTCTCTACCGGTCACCGAAACTATCTACTTCACTTACGGTGCAAAAGCAAAATATGAAGCCCCGAGCGGTTTGACGGTAAGATTGAGGCGGTACACATCGAAATTATCAGAAGTAATGGAGGTAACCAGCGATGCTATCTTGTTGGAGATAAAGAGAGATGACCGGGCGAGCGGGGTAAATATCAAAGAACAGATCTCAATG
>CAYJSC010000016.1:0-8616 GCA_964372475.1 uncultured Gammaproteobacteria bacterium
ATAACGGTAAAATTATTAATCAATTACCAAGATCTGACGTTATGGTTTATCCAGGATTCGGAAAAGAGAATCTCCGCGAGAACTTGTATCGGAAACGAATTCTAGATCTTCTCGGGGTTCGATATCTTTTGCATAAAAACGGTACAGATAAAAATCCCGACTTAGCAACTTTTCCATCAGATCAATACAAGCTTCTTTTTCAAGACGGAGAATGGCAAATATATGAAAATACCGGAGTTGTACCACGCTTCTTCTTAACTGGGGATTATATAGTTGAGTCAAATAAGACAAAGATAATAGAAAAGCTTCATGAGCCTAATTTTAACTACCGCGAAACCTTAATTTTAGAAAAAGACCCAAAAATGATTATTCAAAAAAACATGAAAGGAACCATTGAATTATTATCTTACCAATCCAATGAAGTGCGATTTAAAACTACGGCAATAACACCAGCTATTCTTTTTTTGTCGGACAATTATTATCCTGGCTGGAAAGCGACTATTGATGGTATTCAAAAAGAAATTTACCGGGCCGATTATTCTTTTCGAGCCGTAGCCGTAACCAAAGGGGAACACCTTGTAACATTTAGTTATAAGCCTGACAGTTTTTATACCGGACTTAAAGTAACGATAGTTTCTTTAGTATCGTATTCGTTAACCGCTACATATATGGTTTTAAGAAAAAAATATGATAAAGAACTATTTACATAAATATATTGTCATAATTGTTATTATATTTATTGGGTTTTTGGGAGTTAGAGCTTTTTTTCACGCTGGTTATTTTCCTTCCCACGATGGGGAATGGATGGTAATAAGATTTTCCGATTTTCACCGCAGTTTGGTTGATGGTCAATGGCCGGTGAGGTGGGCCGGTAGACTAAATTTCGGTTTTGGATATCCAGTTTTTAATTTTTTATATCCGGGAACTTTTTATCTTGCAGAAATATTTCATCTTGTTAAATTAAATTTTGTCGATTCGATTAAGGCTTTGTTTGTGACCAGCTACTTTCTATCAGGAATTTTTATGTACTTGTTCGCCAAAGAATGGTGGGGGAAATGGGGAGGATTTGTCGCCGCAATAATTTATTTGTATTCACCGTATAGATTTGTAGACATGTATGTAAGAGGATCATTGGGTGAATCCGTGGCTTTTATTTTTCCTCCTTTAATTATGCTAGCCATTACAAAAATATTCAGAAAAGACTATCGTTGGTTTTGGACTGGTTTTGGGGCAATAGGATTAACCGGACTTATCACAACACATAATGTTATCGCCTATTTATTTTTGCCGATTATCTTTGGTTTTATGATGATATTATTTCTTCAAAGCCATAATCGAAAATTGTTATCTGTTCACTGTTTTCTGTTATCTGGTCTTGGTCTTGGCGCTTCGGCCTTTTTCTGGCTGCCTGCTCTTTGGGATAAACAATTCACTATTTTTGATCAAGTGGTAATTGCCGATTTTAAAAATAATTTTCCTAGTTTTTTAGATCTTATTAAGCCTTCTTGGGGCTATGGGCCTTCAGAGCCCGGAAAAAGTTTTTCTATGTCATTTCAAATAGGAGTAATAAATTTGTTAATGCTTGTTTTAGCAATATCGTTTACTTTTTGGAAAAAGAACCATCCAGATAAAAAGATTGCAATTTTTTTTATTACTGCAATGTTAATTGGCGTTTTTCTTATGACAGAACACTCTCAATCTGTTTGGCAATTTATTCCAGGGCTTTCGCTGATTCAATTCCCATGGCGAATACTTTCTATCACAACGTTTACTAGTGCGATATTGGGAGGTTATCTCACTACTTATTTTAAACAGAAATGGACCATAATGATAGGAATACTAATTGTCGTATCAACATTGGTCTTAAACTATTCTTATACTTTTCCGTCGAAACACATAGACAGAGACGAAGGTTATTACGCGACCAATGATGATACCACGACAGTTCAAAGCGAGTACATGCCCGTTTTAGCAAAAGGCTTGCCTCGAAGTCGAGCGGAAAAAAAGGTAGAAATAATCAAAGGAAGCGGAACAGTTACTAGCCTATTGTCTAAATCAAACAGCACGCATTTTACATATGAGGGAGAAAACGGTGTCATAAAAGTCAATACAGCTTTTTTTCCGGGTTGGGAAGCCTTTATTAATAGTAAAAAACAAGATATTGTGGTAGATAATAATGGATTAATAACTTTGTCCACATCATCTGGCAAAAATGTTGTATCTGTCCTTTTTAAGGAAACGCCAATCAGAAAACTGTCTGATCTTATAAGTTTGGTCTCCATCGCGGGAATATTTGGACTAATATTTACCTTTTGGGCAACAAGAAAGCCATTATTATGAGAAGATTTTTACCAATAATTATTTTATTTTTATTAAGTTTTTGGGCGATTAAACCATTGTTCAATACCGGGTTTTTTACAGTTCATGATAACGTCCAGGTAGAAAGAGTTTTTGAGATGGGAAAAGCTTTAAAAGATGGTCAATTTCCGGTGCGATTGGTAAAAGACCTTGGATATGGTTATGGGTATCCCCTTTTTAATTTTTATGCTCCACTGCCATATTACGTCGGGGGTGTTTTTGCTTTTTTAGGCCTTGGTGCAGTAACAGCGACAAAAATAATGTTTGGTTTGGGAATAATTCTTTCAGCGCTAACGATGTTTTTTTGGGTTAAAGAACTTTTTGGCAAAAAGGCAGGTCTCCTAAGTGCCGTTTTGTATCTTTATTCTCCTTATCATGCTTTAGATATATTTGTTAGAGGGGCTGTTGGCGAATTTTGGGCGATGGGATTTTTGCCTCTAGCGTTTTTAGGGCTATATAAAGCATATAAAAAAGAAACGATGAAGGGCGTTCTAATAGGATGTTTAGGATTTACCGGAGTTATTTTGTCCCACAATCTGACTGCCTTCATGTTGATTCCGTTTGTGGTAATTTTTGTTTCTATAATGCTTTTAACATCGCCGAAAAAATTTTATTTTCTACGCCCTACCTTTTCTATGGTAATCATTGGTTTATTTATTTCTGCGTTTTATTGGTTACCCGCGTTGACGGAAATGAAATACACCAACGTTTATTCACAGGTTGGTGGTGGCGCAGATTTCCATAACCATTTTATTAATCTTGACCAAATCTGGGATTTCCCTTGGGGATTTGGAGGTTCAGCGGGAAGGGAAAGCGGCATTTCTTACAAAATTGGCAAACTAAACATCGTGTTTTCTATTTTAGCCCTATTTTTATTTTTGTTTAACTATAAGAAGTATGAAAAATACAAATCGGCCATACTACTAGGAATAATAGGATTCTTACTAGCAGTTTTTTTGACAAATCAATACTCAATCTTAGTTTGGGATATTGTAGGCCCAATGTCTTTTATTCAGTATCCTTGGCGATTCTTAATATACGCCACTCTTTTCTCTTCGTTTTTGGCAGGTTTTGTTATCGTTTTTTTAAACACAAGACTGAAAGGGAAAGTTGTCAACGTGATTGTAGTGACGATAATCTTTGTCCTCATTTTTTTTCAGACAAAATATTTTATACCGCAAAGGTATACCGGCCTTGACAGCAATTATTACACGGATATTAATCATCTCCGTTGGGAGGCATCGATAATATCCGACGAATATTTACCAGTTGGATTTCCGATTCCTAAAAACAAGAATGAGCTTTCTCAAACAGGGATCAAAAGCAATCCGGAGTTATTAATAAGTAACGTTATGGAAAAAACCGGAAAACTAAATTTTACAACCGACGGGAAAACATTCTCGACAATTTCCATACTTGTGACCAACTTTCCTGGTTGGGAAGTGAAAGTTGATAAACAACCAATTTCTTTAGCCACGTCTCCATTTTTAACTTTTACCGTTGGAGCGGGAAAGCACGAAATTGCCGCCTACTTCAAAAATACCCCGGTTCGAAGCCTTGCCAATTTAATTTCTCTCTTTGGGGTATTAATAATCGGTGCTATACTAGTAAAGAAAAAAAATGAAAAAAGTTCCTGAACTATCAATTTTTTTTCCATTTTGGAATGAACAGGAGAATATTAAGGCTGTTGTAGAAAAAGCTATTCCTATTGCCAGAAAGGTGGCTAAAAAATGGGAGATAATCTTAATCGACGACGGCTCTTCGGACGATACTGCAAAAATTGCCCAAAATCTCGTCAAGAAGTTTCCTAATTTAAGACTTATTCAACATTATCCAAACAGAGGTTATGGAGCAGCTCTAAGAGAAGGGCTCAAAAGCCCTAAATATAATCTAGTGATTTTTACCGATGGCGATGGGCAATTTGATTTTTCAGAAATAACCAAATTCTTGGCAAAGATTAAGGATTATGACATGGTGATTGGTTTTAGAGAAAAGAGACAGGATTCTTTGGTGCGGCATTTTTTAATGCTCTATTTAAAAATTCACGATTTTATTCTTTTCGGCTTTAACTTTAAAGATATCGATTGCGGTTTCAAGCTTTTTCGAAAAAGCGCCATTGAAACAATTATGCCCTTAAAATCCGAAGGCGCCATGATTACGACAGAAATACTCGCTAAAGCGAAAAAAAATAAGCTAAAAATCGCCGAAGTGGGAGTGCATCATTATCCGCGGCTACACGGAAGCCAGTCTGGTGCCAATCTGCGGGTCTTAGTACGGGCGTTAAAAGAAAGTCTTTCTCTTTGGCAAGAGCTTCATAAAAAGGTATAATTAACCTCATGGAGAAGGTCCACTTAGCTTTGATTAAAAAAAGGGCTGTAGCTGGCGTGGTGGCTCTGACTTCGCGAAATTTTCTTCTTTATTTAATTTCAGCCGTAGCTTATTCTGTTTTGGGAGCATACTTAAAAAGGGATGACTTTGGTATCTATGCGGCGGTCACGGCGGTAATGAGAATTACGACCTATTTTACTAACTTTGGCTTCGGCGCGGCTATTGTCCAAAAAAAAGGATTAATAAAAGAGAAAGAATTAACCACCGCGTTCACGGTACAGGTCTTAATAACGTTTATTATTTTTTTGTTATTTTGGTTAAATCAGGGTCTTATATCTTCTTTTTTTCATTTAGGCGCTAAAGGGACGGGACTTCTTTTGGTTTTGATCTTTACGATTTTTTTAGCTTCATTTAAAACTATTCCGGCGGTGCTTTTAGAGCGCGACCTTAAGTTTGATAAAGTAGTCTTGCCCCAAATAGCCGAGAATCTGGTTTTTAACGGACTTTTAATTTATTTAGCTATTAATAATTACGGAATTGAAAGTTACACGTTTGCCACTTTGATATCTTCCCTTATTGGGATACCGGTGTATTATCTAGTTTGCCCTTGGAAAATTAGCTTTGGTTTTTCGCTATCTTCCCTAAAAATTCTGACGTATGGAATACTTTTTCAAGCCAAAGGAATTTTGGCTACGATAAAGGACGATCTGTTGACAACGGTTTTGATTGTGACGAAGTTTTTAGACTATTCACCACTTGGTCTTATCAGTTGGTGGCAGAAATGGGCATTTTTTCCGTTTCGCTTCATTGTCGATAGCGTTACCCAAGTCTCTTTCTCTGCTTATTCCAGGCTTCAACACGATAAAGGGTTTTTAAAAGCGGCAATTGAAAAATCCATGTTCGGCACGTCGCTTATATTATTTCCTATTTTAGGAGGAATGATGGTTTCCGCCTCCTATGTTGTCAGATTTATACCAAAATACCAACAATGGGAAGCAGGTTTATTAACATTTTATCTTTTTTGTTTGAACGCCGGGGTATCCTCGCTTTCTAATATTCTTATTAATGCTCTTGATGCCACAGGAAGAGTAACCACCACTCTAAAGTTAATGCTTCTATGGACCATCTCAATTTGGTTTTTAACCTTAGTCTTAGTCTATTATTGGGGTTATAATGGAGTAGCTGGCGCGTCGTTATTGGTCACACTGACGATTGGGATAACGGTACGTTTAGTAAAAAGAGAAGTGGATTTTGATTTTTTTAGAAGTTTTTTAAAACCACTGGTTGGAACATTAATAATGGTTATAATCGTATTTTTGTATGATCGGCTTGTTGTTACCAATCTAATTTACTTAATGAGTAGTGCCGTGGTAGGTATTAGTTTTTACGGCTTGTTTATCTGGTTTTTGTGCAAGGATCAGTTACTAGAATATTTAAATCTCTTAAAAAACAAAAATTAATTATGAAATTATCAGTCGTCTTATCGGTTCTGAATGAGGAAAATAATCTAAAAAGAGTTTTGTCATCGGTATCTTTTGCAGATGAGATTATCGTTGTTGATAATCAAAGCACAGATAAAGGCTTAGGAATCGCAAAACAATTCAACGCCAAGGTTTACACAAGGCCTAATAACTTAATGCTTAATATCAATAAAAACTACGGATTTACTAAGGCCACCGGAGATTGGATATTAAATCTTGACGCCGACGAAGAAGTAAACGAGACCTTAAAAGGAGAAATATTAGAACGTATTTATAAGAATAGCCAATATGAAGGATATTGGTTTCCTCGAAAAAATATTATTTTTGGTAAATGGATTCAACATTCGTTATGGTGGCCTGATTATCAGCTCCGCTTATTTAAAAACGGAAAAGGAAAATTTCCCTGCGAACACGTACACGAGGCCCTTGTAGTTAAAGGCCAAGCAGACTATTTTAAAAATCCGTTATTACATTATAACTACAACACGGTTTCTCAGTTTTTGTTTAAACTCGACAAAATTTATACGGAAAATGAGGTTGAAAGGTTTTTAAAAAGCGGGAAAAAACTCATTTGGGCTGATGCTCTAAGGATGCCCGTCGAAGATTTCCTCAAAACCTTTTTTGCACAAAAGGGCTATCTTGATGGGCTCCATGGTTTAGTTTTAAGTCTGATGCAGGCATTTTATCAAGAAGTGCTGTTTGCCAAGATTTGGGAACGCCAGGAATTTTTTCTTGATGAACCAGATAAATTTCTTCCGGCGTTTAAAAACGAAGTAAGAAAAATAAAACGGGACTATGACTATTGGCAAAATAGTGAAGACCACGAAGAAGCAAAATCGACTCCTATAAAAATATTCTACCGCCTGAAAAGAAAATTCCATTTATGAAAAACCCAAAAACCAAAATTGCCGTGATTATTTTGAATTTTAACGGGAAGGATAATACCATAGCTTGCCTCAAAAGCCTGAGCCAAGTCGTTATTAAAAATTTTGTCCTGGAAATTTTTGTCGTCGATAATAATTCCAGCGATGATTCTTGTACGGCGATTAGACTTACCATGAATGAATTATTCGCAGCAAGCAAGTCAAAAAAACTTTTAAGTTATACCTTAATTGTTAATAACGACAATCTTGGTTTTTGTGAAGGCAATAATGTTGGCATAAGGCAGGCTTTTAAAAACAAGGCGGATTATCTTTTTATTTTAAATAACGATACCCTGGTAGACAAAATGGTTATAAGCGCTCTATTAAAAACTGCCAGAAGATACAAGAGGGTAGGAATTATCGGCCCGAAAATTTATTTTGCACCAAGGTTCGAATATCACTTTAAAAGATATCAAGATAGTGAAAGAGGAAAAGTAATTTGGTATGCAGGGGGGGTGATTGACCAAAATAATATAGTATTTTCTCATCGCGGTGTAGACGAAATTGATAGCGGTCAATTTAATAAGTCAGAACTGACAGATTTTGTTTCCGGATGCGCGATGTTAATCCGAAGAGAAGTTATAGAAAAAATCGGCATGTTTGACCCTAAATATTATTTGTATTTAGAAGATGTTGATCTTTGTGAACGGGCAAGAAAAGCTGGGTTTAAACTATGGTATGAACCAAAAGCCTTTCTTTGGCACAAAAACGCCAGTTCCAGCGGAAAACCGGGATCGCCTCTTCATGTTTATTATCAAACCAGAAATAGGTTACTGTTTGGTTTCAAATATGGCAGTTGGCGGACAAAATTTGCCTTAGGGCGGGAAAGTATAAAACAATTAATAACAGATGGAAACAGAAGAAAGGCAATTTTAGATTTTTATTTAGGAAGATTGGGTAAAAGGTATCCTTAACTGTCATTGCGAGGAGTTCTTCATTGAAGAACGACGAAGCAATCTTGTCTCTAATTAAAAGAGATTGCCACGCACTAAAAATTTTGACAAATTTTCAGTGCTCGCAATGACAAATAAAAGTATTGATATGAATATTTTATTTTATTTTTACGAAATGATTTTATTTATTTTTTTGCTTTTTTGGCTGGTTTTACTGCCTGGGTATTTTGTCTTGAAGTTATTGAATGTGTCATTGACAAGAATTGAAAAATTAGCTGTTTCCCTGGGCCTTGGCGTGTCGGGCTTCACGTTGTTGTTATATATTTTTGGCAGCTTGGGAGTCCGTAGCATTGCTTATATTCTATTATCACTGATAAGTATCATTTCGTCGTTATGGCTAATTAAGAATCGATTCTGGATGCATTCGCTGCGCTCATTTACCAGAATGACGGAGAATAAAAATAATTTTATATCGCTTTTATTGATACTTTTTGGCGCAGTTGTTTTAGGCTCCTTGCTGTTTAGAAGCGGTTGGTCGCAAAACGGAATATTAACTTTCACGGAATATCGTGATTCGTTTTGGCATTTGGGATTGATGGAAGAATTGGTGCGGCAAATTCCGCCTCTTCATCC
>CAYJSC010000017.1:0-8520 GCA_964372475.1 uncultured Gammaproteobacteria bacterium
TTCAGAAATCAAAAGTCCGGCGATAAATGCCCCTATTGCCGGCGACAAACCAAGCCAGTAAGTGGCAATGCCCAAACAGGAAATAAGTAAAACAACTCCAATTAAAAAAAGTTCACGGGAGTTGATTTTAGCAATTTGATTTAAGTATAAAGGTACGGCTTTTTTCCCAAGCCAATAAAGAAAATATAAAATAACGCCGATTTTAAGCTGGGCCAAAAAGAGTGAGGTAAAAACTCCCCCCAAAGATAATTGACCAGTTTGTAGATTATTCCAAATAACAGGCATCACCACCCAAATAGGAATTACCGCCAGATCCTGAATTAACAACCAACCGATTAGAATTTCACCATAAAGCGTGTCAATCTCGCCGCGGTCAACTAATAATTTAGCAACAATGGCGGTAGACGAAAGCGATAGCGCCAAAGACATAAAAAGAGATTGATACAGGGAAAAGTTAAAAAATAAGACAAATAATCCGGTTAATATTAGACTAAAAACTACCATTAAAGCCAAACCTCCCCAAAAAATTACCTCCTTAACTCTTAAAACACGGCGGAAAGAAAACTCAATACCAAGGGTAAACATTAAAAGAATAACGCCAAAATCGATTAATGTGGTTGTCGTTCCTAAACCAGTTAATTTGGTTCCAAAAGTTGAAAGAAGTGCTCCGCCAATGACATAGCCGGTAATCGGCGGTTGTTTAAGACGCTTAGCCAGAAGCCCGAAAACAAAGGCGGTAACTAAAATGATTAAGAGATCGCGTAAAAGATTAATGTCTTGCATATAATGTCAGATTGCTTCGGTCGTTTCACTCCCTTGCAATGACAATAACACCTTCTCTAATTCCTCCGGTAATTTAACGCTAAACTCAAGTTGTTTAGCTGATTTCGGATGCCGGAATTTTATCCTTTCCGCGTGTAAAAACATCCGCGGACAAAATTTTAAATCAGCCTTAATATTTTTCCTTCCTGCATACAGTATATCAGAAACAATCGGGTGTCCAAGATGGGTTAGGTGAACACGAATTTGATGAGTTCTACCCGTGTGAGGAAATACTTCCAATAGCGTAAACGTTTCTTTCTTTTTATTAATTGTACATTGTAAATTGTAAATTGTCTTATATTCCGTCACCGCTTCTCGTCCGCCTAAAAAAACACCAAATCTTTTGCGATTAAACGGGTTTCTTTCAATCGGTATATTAATAGTACCGCTTTTAGGCTCTACTATTCCATGGACTAGAGCAAGATATTTTTTCTGAACTTCTCTGTTTTTAAATTGGTTTTGTATATTTACAAATGACTCTTCTGTTTTAGCAACGATAAGAATACCACTCGTATCTTTATCCAACCGATGCACAATACCCGATCTTTTATCAAATTCGGATTCATTTGAAATTTGAAATTTGTCATTTGTCATTTTTGTTTCGATCCAATCCTGCAGCGTAAACTCGGCCTTGCTTGTATCAGCTTTGTTAACAATCATCCCGGAAGGCTTATCAATAACCAAAAGCTCTTTGTCTTCGTAAATTATTTTCGGATCTAAATTAATCATGTTTTTTTAATTCGTAGTAGATAAACAGCACCACACCCATCGTGACGGACAAATCGGCAATATTAAACACGGGAAAGGGTAATTTTCCTATCCTGATAAAATCTACTACTCCTCCTTTATTTAGTAATCGATCGATACTGTTACCAACCCCACCCGCTAAAAATAGTGTAAATGACGTTAGCAAAACTTTTGCATTTGGTTTTTTAACTACCAGGAAACCTACGATTGTTAACAGTATTAAATACACCATGGCGTGCATAATTCTTGCCAAGTTACTATTTGCAAAAAGCCCGAAACTAATTCCGTAGTTGTAATATATTGCCAGGTGATACGCTCGGGCAAGATATTTACTAAGCTGATCAATAAAAACTATTAGAAGAAACAGCCAGAAGCTTTTTTTGGTATTCACAGAAACTAAATACTCTTTATTTTTTTTCAACTTTTCCCGCGAAGCGGGATCAGGCTTCGCGTGACTTTTCGCAATTAACGCAAAGTTCTGCGGTCGGCATAACGGCTAGTCGTTCCGTATCAATCATCTTGCCACAATTTTCGCAAATACCATATTTACCGATTTTGATTTTGGTTAAGGCTTTTCTAATTCTGACTAGCCCTTTATTTAGTTCAAGCTGAAGCGCCGAAATCGTGTCATGGCCAAACTCCTCTTTGGCTTCAGTATCAGAGGCGGCGTTATCCGACAACCTCGTCGGATCAGAAAAAGGATCCTCTTTTTTAAACTCTGATAGCCTTTTCTCCGTTTGTTTTTGCTTTTCTTCTAGGTAACCCTTAATGTTCGTCAAAACATTTTTGGGAAATTTAAACATTTTTAATATCCTTTCGTATTAATACAATAAGTAAAATAAGGGAAAACAAAAGTCCGAATAGATTAAAAAGTATTCTTAAATTTAATCCTCTCCAGTATAGGACATTGACGACGAAGTTTTCAAGTACGAGGTTGATAAAAAAATAAGCCGCGAGGAAGCTTAGAAAATAGGTTCCCTGACGTAACTTTAATTTTTTAAAAATATAGATAAGCAAAAGAAACGCTAATAAAAAATATAAACTCGTCGGGTGCGTTATTTGCGAAATTCCCCCGAAGTGAATTCCTAAAGGCAATTTGGTTGTAACCCCAAATATGCAGTTATTGACTAAACACCCAATCTGGGTAAAAAACATGAAATATAAAAGGGGTAAAACTAAGACATCTAAATAGGAACTGATGAGAACTTTTTTTGACTTCAAAAAGTATACTCCTACCAGCAATGCTGTCAGTAGCGCTCCTTGTGAGGAGATTCCGGGATAACGAATGAAATGGATCCAGCGAAAAATATCCGGAGCAAAAGCGTCAAAGTGAGTTAAAATGAATAATAATCTACCGCCCAAAATGGCAAAAATAGTCATCACGAGTGACCAATTAAATATAACGTCAACTAAAAGATCCTGCTTTTTACCGTTTCGCCATAATAGGAAATTAGCAAGTATAAAAGCTGCGGCAATGCTTAAACCATAGAAAAAACTTGTTATAGTATTAATCATCTAATCCATTTTATACAACTCTTCTCGACTTGGCAATTTTTAAGCTACCAAATGCCAAGATGACGAGTCCGATCCCAAACATCACTTTCACTACGCCGAAAATATCCGAGAGGATTCCGGCTAAAAGTACGGGCAAGGCGCCGCCGATGCCGCTGACTGCGGTCAAAAAGCCATAGATCCGGCTTCTGATGGACTCGTGAGTTTCCTCTTGCAACTTGGTATTGGCTAAAACCGTCAGCCACGAATTTAAAATCCCGAGAAAGAAAAAAAGGACAACCGCCAAATGCAAAATATCAATTTTGAAAATATACTCAAAATTTATTTCGGTGCGCAGCTTGCCGCGGCTAAGAAATGATAATAAAGACAAAACGACGCCTGCCAGAAGAATGGTCGCGTTGATAAGTTTATTTTTGTTAATTTTACTGGCCATTAAACCCATGCCTAAAGACCCAACCACCATGCCTAAAATCGCCGGCGCGACCATGACGAGAGAAGAATCGGTGATATTAATTCTTAAAACCGTCGCGGCGTAGCCGGGGACCAGCGCCAGAAGCGTCGAAATTGCTACCTGGGTCATGGCGAGTAAAAATAGCGCCTCGGTAATATGAGGATTATTTCTTAAATAAGTAATTCCCTCTTGATAATCCTTAACGACTAAAGACAAACCGTTTCTTTTTAAAAAAGAAATATCTGCTGTTTTCGTGCTAAAGAGCTTAAAGATGGTCTGAAGCGGGTTTGATCCTGGCAATAGACCAATAAAAATGGTCGCCGCCAAAAAAATTAGCCAGATTAAAAAAAGGGTATTTCTCACTCCCCAAGTCGCAATCGCCGGACCAGCTAACATGAAGCCGAAGATAATCGAAACATAAAAAGTCAGGCCAAAAAGTCCATTGGCGGACAAAAGTAAATTCTTAGGAACCAGATTGGGAATCAAGGGCGCTTCCGCGGGCACAAAAAATTGGGTAACAATCGAGGCCAGAACCGCCAGCAAGTAAAGCACAAATAGCCCTTCTGCGCTGATAATAAAAACTAGCGCCAGAGCTGACCGCAGCAGATTGCAAACGAATAAGACTTGCTTCTTTTCCGACCGATCAGCATAAACCCCAGCTAAGGGCCCAAAGACTACGGCGGGCAATGTCACCGCGAGAATAAAAACGGCGCCCGCGGTATTGCTATTGGTCTTTTGCGCAATATGTAAAAGAAGAACAAAATTCATCATATTAACGGCAATTTGCGAGGCAACCTGTCCCATCCAGAGGAAGAGAAAGGGACGGATTTTGAGGACTTGGAAGACCGGAGACAAGGTTTTAATAAACATGTTTGTATAAATTGGAATTTTGATGTGCTATACTTTTTTCTATGGTTTCTGTTGCACATACTTTGGTAGCCGTTTCCATCGCTGCCAAAATCGGTAATCCTATTATTGCTTTCCCTCTCTCTTTTTTTAGTAATTATCTCCTAGATATGATACCACATTGGGATTTTGGATATGGTTGGCGAGCAAAATCGAAAAAGAGGTTGTTTCTAGAAGGATTTGGTGACGTGGCCGTGAGTTATCTGTTAGTATTTTTAATCTGGCAAAAGCTCTTGCCTAACGTCAGTTTGGTGTATCTTTTAGCCAATGCTTTCCTTGGGCAACTTGCCGATTGGCTGGAACTTCCGTACCTGCTTTTTAATATTAAAGTCCAACCCTTTGCTTTTTTCTATCAGGTACAGCATGTTGTACATCGCAAACTGGCCTTGCCTTGGGGAGTGGTGACGCAGATAGCCGTGGTAGCGCCTATACTCTTCTTCGCGCTACGATAAAACTTCTAATTCTTAATTTCTAATTTCTAACCCGCTCGACATATTCTCCCGTTCTCGTATCAATTCTTACCGCTTGGCCTTCTTGAATAAAAAGAGGAACCTTAAGTCGCAATCCGTTTTCCAAAGTGGCATCTTTATAAATATTGGTCGCGGAATTACCTTTGACTCCGGGGTCACAAACGACTACTTTAAAATCCATTTTAATGGGGAGTTCAATCGACAGCGGTTCGCCATTCCAAAACATCACTTGTACATTTACGCCATCTTGCAAAAAATTGGCCTCATCACTTATTCTGGCACCAGAAATTGTAAACTGTTCAAAAGTTCTGAGATCCATAAAAACATATTTTCTATCTTCTACTTTCGATCTTCTATCTTCGGAATATAAATATTGCACTTCCTTTTTTTCTAGATTCGTTTCCTGAACCCTTGCCCCGGAGATAAAGCTTTTGTCAGTGGTGGCGCCGGTTTTAAGATTTTTGATTTTTACTTTAATGGTCGCCGTACCGCGGCCCATTTTGGTGTGCTCGTATTTAAGCACCTTAAAAATTTGCCCATCCTCGGTAAAAGTCGCGCCTGATCGTAAATCGGTAACTGATATCATATAAAGATTACACCTAGTCTAAAGGATTTATGGCTTTCAAACCTAGACGCGTAAACACCTTGGTGTCAGCAGTATAAATCGTTCTGATATTATTAGCCAACGCAACTGCCGCCAAATGTACATCGTGAATCTCCTCTGCTTTGATGGGGAATTTCTTTAAAATATTGACTATTCCAAAAATAGTATTCTCGGTTGCATAAACAAAACGAAACAACTTAGAATCTATAAAAGATTCTATCGCCTTAAGTGCCTGGGATTGACTTAATGGATGTTTTAGTCTTTTGGAGTTAGTAACAATTGCGTAAAATTCTGTTAAATTTTGTATGGCCAAATAAGTCTTATTCTCTGCCAAAACTTCTTCTAAGAAATTCTGAGCGCTGCTTTGAAAAATCGAGTCATCGTCGGAGGCATAAACCAGAATATTGGTGTCTACCAAACCCGAAAGGTAATTCATAAATTATAAGCATCACTTCTTTTAATTTTTTTCCTTCCTAATCCTAGTTTAAATGTCGGAAAGATATTTTTGTAGCTTACGTGTCTTGTTATATCTCTAGTTTTTATTAATGCTTTAACACCCAAACGCTTTCTCAAGGCCTCATTTATCACTTCGTATAAACTTTTTCCCTCGTCTATCGCCTGCTTTTTAGCCATGTTAAGAAGGGTCGGATCAAAGTAAGTTGTCGTTCGTACTAAATTAGTATTATTCATACTTTATCAGTATATCATTTTAATGCTTTAATGTCAAAACATAGAAGATTATCTTAATTCGCCTGCTAATTTAAAACCTTTAGTCTTATAAAAATGGTCAAAGGAAAAGATGGCATCTGCTTTATATTCTTCTGCGACTACAGCTACTATACAATCAAATAAAGTGTTTTTCTTGCTGGTGGCAGGATCAAAGTATTTTATTGCATCTTTTAACGTGTCTTGGTTTACCTCCACAACTTGAATGTTTTGATTTGAGAAAAAAACTGCTGTCTCATAAGCACTTGTTGCACTGCTTAAAACCCTTTGCATATGAGTGGCAGCTTCCAAAATAGCAGTTACGGGATAAATCACTTGCACATCTTTTTTCTTTAGAGTATCTGATATGACAGTAGCTTTCTGGTGGTGTAGATCATCTGGATTAGTTTGAGCTATAATTGCATCGGCATCACCAACAATAATAAGTCTATTCACTCTTACTCCAATCTTTCCCCCACAAATATTCGTCTATTTTCGTAGAGCTGTCTTTGGGTCCTTTGAGTTTATGCTTCTTCCCTAACGCGGTCAATTTGAAAAGCACCTCGACGCCAGCGTTACCTTGAACTTTGAATTTTTGCAAGCCGTTTTCCAAGGCTAGTCTTATCACCGCTGCTTTACTCTTATTTTGCAACTTAGCAATATAGTTAATTTGATCATTTAATTGTTCCGGGACATAAAGATAAGTTTTTAACATATTATTATCATAACATGTTGTACAACATGTTGTCAAGGAAAGGAGAATGAGTTTGGTCTGAAACTCTTAATATCCTGATTTGACAACCGCTCTATGATTCCACTCGGGATAAACTCCATCGAAGGGCTATTTTTCGCGCGCGATTTTTTCTCTCACTTCGTTCGAGAAAGGAAAGGATTTATAGTGTCCCTACCCCGCCCGCCTGTGCGCGGACACGGAAACTCCCTAATTAATTTTATTAATTGGTTTTTCTTCTATTACAGACAAAACTGTTTCTGTAACAATACGAGCCGTATTTAAAAGCGTTCCTCTCGTAAAATATGCTTGTTCAGGGAAAACCATAATATTACCATTATAGTCAGCGAATTTCTTCTCAGTATTTTCAAAAGCATATCCTCCCAATTTTCCGCTTCCCACCTGTTTAAGAATGAATTCTCCATCAAAAATATGGACGTCTGATGTGCTTACGATAACTGATGTTTGTTTTAGTCTTGAAATTAACTCTTTATTTAAAAATCCTTTTAATTCCGGTGGCGTTGCAAGAGTATTAAAAATAACATCAGCACTTTTAAATAATTTCTCTAGAGTAACTGCTTTAAAAGCAGTATCCCTTTTAGTCCTATTCCAATAACAAACATCCATACCTAAACCTTTACAAAGTTCTGCTACTCGCGTTCCAATTTTCCCAAGTCCAACAATTCCTGCTGTTAATCCTTTTGCTTCTTCATTCAAAAAATTATCATAATCCATATTCCATTTATTTTTTGCTACTAGCGGTAACTTTCTTAGCAACGAAAACATCATAAAGATATTAAATTCAGCAACTGCCTCTGTGGATTTACCAGGAGTGTTTGTTACAGTAATTCCCATTTCTGCAAGTTTTTTGCCATCAACCCAACTAAAAGAAGTTGTTGTTAGACAAAGTGCTTTCAACCCTTTCATTCTTTTCACTCTTTCAATCGGAAAAGCGCCCCAACTATCTTTTAGGTAAGTTGGATCAACAACAAGAATATATTCTTCAGAAGCAAACAACCCTTCAATTTTTTCTAAGTCAATATTCTTACCCTCAATGAAATTTACTTCGTGCTTACCAAACCCTATTAATTGTTCTTCTGTAAAGAATTTTTTTGGAAAAATTATGTTGATTTTCATATTTTTATTCCTCTTGAAATTCTAATTTTGTATAAATTCTCAATGAAATCAGTTCCAGCGTATCCGGCTAAAAATGAAACTTGCTATTCAATATCGGCCAAAATTCCGGCGGCGGTCGGCGGATTTGAATTTTCCCTTTGCGGCCCCCCCGCTTCCGACACGATTTCCTCTTTGGTGGCGCGGGAGAGATTCGAACTCTCACGACTTTTTACGGTCACTAGTTTTTGAGACTAGCTTGTCTACCGTTCCAACACCGCGCCAAACGGTTCCTTCCTTTGCGAATATTATATACCCTTCCAAAAAAATAAGCCTCCTGGCTATTTATTCCTTAATACTTTGATACTTTAATACCTTAATTCTTTAATTCTTGGTCTCTCTCCTTTTTTCCATCCCGTAAAATTTAACTCGATCTCCTCTAAAAATCAAGTCCAATTCG
>CAYJSC010000018.1:0-8195 GCA_964372475.1 uncultured Gammaproteobacteria bacterium
ATCCTGAAATGAATTCAGGATGACAATTTGTGTCAGTAAGTCTGAGATGTTACCTCTTATCTCCCCAGTATCCTTAATGCTTCTCTTATTTTATCTTCTATTGTCGTCTTTTCTTTGGAAAGTTTTCTCATTACTTCCAAGGCCTCAAATCTCTTAAAACCCATCGCCGTCAGCGCGTCGATTACCTCGGCGGTTTGTCCCTGGCTCTTTCCGGTTAAATCCAATTCTGTCAGGCTTCCGAGTTTGCTTTTTAAATCAATAATGATTCTTTGCGCGTTTTTACTGCCGATTCTGGGAATGGTCGTAAAGAAAGCGACATCAGACATAACAATCGCTTCTCTAATTTCTTTCTCCCCTCTTTCTAAAATCAAAAGGGCTGTTTTGGGACCGATTCCGGAAACGTCGATTAGAAGTTCAAATAAAGCTAGATCTTCTCGGCTTTTAAAACCGTAGAGTTCTAGGATATTTTCCGCCACATGAGTGTGCGTAAATAGCAAAACATCTTCTTTGTTATGAGTACTAAATTCTATTAGTTTGGAATTGACAAAAACCTTATAGCCGACCATTCCGGCGTATAACAGAATCGAATTGCTGTTTAGTATTTGGACTTGTCCTTTTAGAGCGCCAATCATATGACGAATTAAATAATTAAAAAATTAAAAGATTAAAAAATTAATTCGTTAATCTCTTAATCCTTTAATCCGTTAATCTTTTAAACTTGTTTACAAAACAATGCGTTAGGGCCACAGCCAAAGCATCGGCGGTATCGTCAGGGGTTGGTATTTTATCTAAATGCAAAATGTTCTTTACCATTTTCTGCATCTGTTCCTTCTCCGCCCGACCATAGCCGGTTATCGCCATTTTAATCGCCAACGGCGTGTAAGAAAAAAGTTTTAGATTCTGTTTTTGGGCTGCGAGCATTATAACACCGCGTGCTTGTCCAACCGTAATAGCCGTTTTGATATTGGTGTTGAAAAATAAATCCTCCACGGCCACCTCTTCGGGAGTGTATTTTTTAATAATCTTACTTACCCCATCGTATAATTCTTCGAGTCGCTTAGAAGGGCTTAATTCTTTTTTGGTAAACAAGCAGTCATAATCTACCGCGGTCATTTTATTATTTTCTTTTAAGAGAATCGCCCAGCCCAAACGCTCAATGCCGGGATCAATGCCGAGAATTTTCATAGCAAATGGATTAAATTGAGTCTGACAAGGTCTCGCTTGGCTGACTCGATTATATACCACTGTGTTTTATTTTACATCGTTGACTGCAACACATATTTTAAACTACACTAATTTGGATATGAGCCCTGAAGAAAAAACCATTCAAGCTTTGTGGTCTCTGTTAGAGATTAAAAGAACACGAGAACTTCGTGAAGAAAGAGCGCAAAAATACAGAAAAACCAAAGATATACTACTCTTTCTTGCCGCTATTGGTACATGCGTTTTTGCGCCAAAAGCTGCCACACTTTTTAAACCGCTTCTAAAAACAAAGGGTTGTTTTCCGTCTTGGCAAGCTTTTAATAGGCGTTATTTAAAACGAACTATTGCCAGATTACATGAGCAAAAAGATCTAAAAGTTAAAATACAAAAAGGACAAAGCGTGATTTTGGTCACCAAACAAGGTAGGGAAAGAATAATTAAATATGCCATTAACGAATTAGAAATTCCCAAACCTAAGGATTGGGATAAAAAATGGCGTTTGGTTGTTTATGACATTGATAATAAGAAGAAAAGGTTGGCCAATCTGCTTCATCAACACCTAATAGCTCTTGGTTTCTTGGCCTTTCAGGAAAGTGTCTTTATATACCCTTATCCTTGTTACCAAGAAATTAAGTTTTTAAGAAATTATTACTATCTAAATAAAGAACTACATTACATGACCGTTTGTGAACTTGAGGATGAAGAAGTTTTCAAGCGTTATTTTGATATAACTTGAAAATGTGACAAAACATTGCTCGAGCATCATTTTGTCACATTTAAATTATTTGTCTGTTTTTATCTCTTCGTTTTAATTTTGTAAAAACGTTGGCTTATTTTTCTGCTTGTCCTGTCGCGGCTTTTAGCTTAGTATATATGTCTGCTGGAGACTGATTATTAAGACATTTGTGTGGCAAATAATTCCATAAGTTTTGCATGAGCAGGAATTCGTTAATAATGAATTCCAGGCTTAAGCCTTTTTTTGCCAGTTTTTGCCAAAAATCCAAAACATTTACCCCGTTTTCTTGGCTAATTTCTTCCTTTATTTGAGAGAATGACATTGTTGTATGATATTTATTCTTGGCTTTATTGAAACAAAGTTCCAACTCTTCACGCTTTTTAGCTATTTCCTTTTGGGTTAAAATCGGCGGAGACACTTCTGGTTGTTGTCGGTTTTGTTTTTCTAGTAATTCAACCGTGTCTTTAACATTAAACTTTATTGAAGCGTCTTTCCTTAAGATTTTCTTCATCCTTGACGTGTAAACCATAGTTAAAAAAATAGGATTTGCACCGACAAAATACCATCGGCCATTAACGTTGGCAACGCGACAACGCAGTAATCCTTTCCCGTATTTTGCATTATCACTGCCTTTTTTATCATAGGCACGGTAAGTCTTAGCCGTCGCTATGTCTTCCAAATCAAAATAACCGCTACCTATTTTCTTAATTTCAAATTCCGAATAAAAGTGGGTTTTGGCAATTTGTTCCAGTTCGCTAAATTTATTAACTGGTAAATTGTCGGGGTTTTTCAAGACATATTCGATGAAAAAAGTGTTGCCGTTTGTTTGACGATAATCATAAATAAGCCATTCTAAAAATAATCCTTTAATATCCTCATTGTCAGCATCTTTAAGCGGAAAATCAGTTGCAGAGAAAAATTGTTTTTCAGCGATTTCCACTTCTGACAATTTTGTGTGGGCAAAATCAATAATAAGATGAATAGGAAAATTCATATGGTGGACTCACGGGGAATTGAACCCCGAACTGGTCATTGCGAACGACCCGGTATACCGTTTACCTATGAGCCCTGCGAAGCAGGGTCTGGCCCCGCCAGACCATTTTATACAAGTCCTATTATAAATCTTTTTAGTTCTTCTATTCCCCTACTATTCTCTGCGGATATAAAAAATATTTTTTTTCTTTTAAATTTTTCTTTGATTTGTTTTAAAACTTTTTCTTCCACTAAATCAATTTTGTTTATTACCACAATCTCTTTTTTCTTCTCCAAATCCTTTCCGTATAGTTTTAACTCTCCTCTTACTGTCTCGAAATCCCGAAACGGATCATCAATTTTAGCATCCAAAATATGGATTAATAATTTCGTTCTTTCGATATGTCTTAAAAATTGAAAGCCCAAGCCCTTACCCATCGCCGCGCCGGCAATAATCCCGGGAATATCGGCGATGATAATTTTCTGATCCTTACCAGATGCTAAAACTCCCAGATTGGGCTCCAGGGTGGTGAACGGATAGTCGGCTATTTTGGGATGAGCGTTGGTTAAAACCGATAGAAGTGTCGATTTGCCGACATTGGGAAGGCCAATAATACCAATTTGGGCAAGATATTTTAGCTCTAGTTGAACCTCTTGCTCCTCACCGCTTCTCCCTTTTTGGGCAACATTAAATTGATCCCAATGACTGGGTCTCCTGCCTTTTTTATCCCGCTTACCCCCGGCATGACTGTTGCCTCTTCCTCCCTGTCCCCCTCTAACTAATAAAATTTTTTGGCCGGGCTCGGTTAGGTCAAAAATGGCTTTGTCATTGCGAGCGGCCATCCAGCTGGCGGGGAGCGAAGGAATCTGTATTTCGTCTGAACGACATTGCTTCGTCCGATCACCTTGATTTACACGTCCTCGCAATGACAATGTTACTATGGTTCCTATCGGCACTTTTAAAACCAAATCATCGCCGTCTTTACCCTTTTTTTTATTTTCCGCGCCGTTTTCCCCGTGCCCGGCTTTCCAATTTGCTTTGCGGCGAAAATCCTCAAGGTCAAAAATTCCAGCACTGCTTTCTAAAAAAATACTGCCGCCGCTGCCCCCGTCGCCACCATCTGGCTTGCCATGCCTCATGTTTTTTAAGGTTAAAAAAGAAACCGCACCGCTGCCGCCGTGACCAGCAGAGACTTTAATTTTGACTAAATCAATCATAAAACTAGACAATAGATAATAGATGATAGAAGATAGTCGTAGAAGATAGAAAGTAGAAGTTAGAAAAATTTAATCCATCTTCTATCTTCTAACTTCAAAATACTACCTTCTATTCTCTATCATCTATCGTCAGTTATCTAAGATAATTCAGCGGATTCTGCAATACCCCGCCCTTTATAACTTCAAAATGCAGATGCGTTCCCGTTGATCTTCCGGTTGAGCCCATCTGGCCAATGGTTTGTCCCCGATCTACCTTATCGCCTAAATTAACATAGAAGACTTGTAAATGACCATAAAGCGTCTGATAGCCATTTCCGTGGTCAACAATAATATGACAGCCATAGCCCCATTTCACACACTCTTTGGCTACCACGGTACCAGTATCGGCAGCTACGATCGCCGGACTGGCAGAATTAGCGATATCTACCGCCAGATGGTACCAAACTGGATATTGGGTGATCGAACCATTGGTCGGCCAGATGAATTGGCCAGAACCACCCGCCACCAAAGTGACGGCCGAAACCGCAGCCCGATAAACAGGCTGTTCTTGGGGCATCACGCCGCTAGGAACGACTAATTGGGTCCCAATCGCTAAAGCAAAACTCTCGTCATCGACATAGCTATTAAAAGGAAAGTTAATAATATTCTGGGCTTCCACCCCGTATTTTTTAGCAATGCTATAAACCGTTTCGCCGGATTTAACTTTATGGACAACGCCACTTACGGGTGGAATTGACAGTTCATCGCCAACATGAAGAAGCGTTTTGTCGCTTTTTATTTTTTCGCTGTTGGCCCACTTGAGGGTATCGACCGAAATGTCAAATTTCTTGGCAATGTTTGAGAGCGTATCGCCTCTTTCTACTTTGTAATCAATTATTTGGTCGCGCGGTTTCTCCGAAATGGTCGTCGCGGTTTCAATCTCGGAAGAAGACGTACGAACATTGAGAACTGAAGAGGGCGTTTCTTCGGCCTCAATCTTATTGATATTACCAAGTATCGGATAGTCATTCGCAATAATCGGAGCAAAAACCACCCCCATGCAAACTAAAAGAGTCATCCCGACGTGAAGAAAACGGCGCTGATGGACACCTCTTTTGGCCATGAGAATGTCAACTAGAATATCTTTGAGATGCTCAAAAGTCGAGGCCGACTGCAGGAGTTTAGATTTTAGATAGAAAAATATTTCTCCCAACCATTCTTTAAATTCTTCCCGTAGGATTTTTAGCTTCCAGCGGACTTCAATCATAAGGCTTGAATTTTATACCATTCTTACGCTGGTTTGTCCAGCATTGCTGGATCAAAACAGCTTAGAATGGTTTATACCCGAACAATCTTTAGCTTGAGGGTATAACATGTGAAAAAATTAAGGGCAAATGCTAGACAAAAAGTGGCAAAAGGGTATTGATAGATGACATGGATTTTGCACGTGCTAAATTTGGCGTCATCTATAAATACTTTCATATACCTGTCGTTTGGACAGTTTGCTATTAATCTTCTCCATGATCCACATACGGATGAGTTGCGTAGGACCCAAACCCTTTTTAATCGCTTGATCTCTAACATCGTTTAAAGTCTCGGTGTCCAAACGGATATTCAACGTCTCCGATAAATTTCTTGCAAACTTTACTTTGATGGGCTTACTAGTATTCCACGCCTTATCGAAATTTTTTTCCCAATAATCCGCCTCCTTCGTTCTGTCTTTAAAAAAAGATTTGGCAGGTATGATCGATTTTGTTTTCTTCATAATTTCTCACCCTTTTCGATTGGAATTTCGTGTTTTACAATATGATCTTTGTTTAAGTCATCCCAAATTAGGCCAGAGATCACAATCATAGTCAAAAACAATTGTAGCACAATGTGCTACAAAGTCAAGTCAAAGAAATTTCTTATTAAAACTAGGGTTAGAAATATAACGCAAGAATTAGCATGTGCTAGATTTGGCGTCAGTGAAAAATTTTATTCGTAGCCTCATTCTCCGCCAAAGGCGGACAGGCGATGATACATCGGAATAGCCTCTTAAATATTCCTTTCAAGACCAAGGTCTATTTCCTTAAAGCCGTTTTTCTTATAGAACCCAATCGCCTTAGTGTTATCAAAGTAGACACCGACATAAATTTTTTGGAAACCTTTATCTTTTCCCCATAACAGGAGTTTTTTAACCAATTCTGCTCCAATGCCTCTAGATCTATATTTGGGAATCACCCCCATGTTTTCCAATTCAAGAATTTTGCTCTTTCGATAAATGTCTGTTTTCGGTGTGGCCGTGATATAGCCAACAGGGTTTTCGGAATCTTCTGCGATTAAACAACATCCGTCTGGATTGTTTAAAAGATTTGTAAAATAACTTCTACCTTTCTCTCCCCTTGCCCAGTTATCTATTACATCATCGTCAAATTCTTTGACTCCCATAAAAACCTCATCATTAAGTCTTTGAAGCAATGAAACATCGTCTTTATGTGCTAGTCTTATTTTCATGATAAAATCATATTACCTTTTCTTGTGAAGCTGTACAACCTCCGATCTGGACGATCAAACATGTTATACTTTTCTCATGCCTAAGCTTTATATAATGTGTGGCTTAGCTTTTTCTGGTAAAAGTACTCTAGCGAGAGAGATTGCTAAACATGCAGAAGCAAAAATAATAGCCTTTGACAAATTATGGGTAGAAAAAGATCGAAAAAAATCTATACCACAGGATGCAACGGGGTGGGCGTATGTTCGTAGTGTAGCACAAAAGGAAGTTCTAAATTTTCTTGTTGCCGGTACGTCAGTAATATATGACGACAACAATCCTAAACGACAACACCGTGATGAATTAAGAAATCTAGCTAAGAAGATAGATGCAAGTCCAATTATTATCTATTTAGACACCCCATTAGATATCATAAGATCAAGAGAAGGAATAAACAAAATCTCTCAAGACAGACATCAAGTTAAGCCACAAAACTTTCAAAAAGTATTAGCGGATATGGAAATTCCCACACCTGAAGAAGGAAGGGTTTTGATATTTACACCCGAAACAAATTTAGAAGATTTTCTTAAGAGATTACAATAGCTCTAAATCGCCCCATCGGGATTAACCCTTACCCAAATTTTCCAGGAATTCGTCATTGGAGTTCGTCTTGGAGAGGCGCTCCACGAGCACTTCGGTTCTCTCTTGATCAGAAAGCATTTCCAGCATTCTTCGCATCGTCACCACTTTCTTTAAAAGCTCTTCGTTTAAAAGCAACTCTTCGTGTCTTGTGCCAGACCTAGAAATATTAATGGCCGGGAAAATTCTTTTTTCGGCAAGCGAGCGGTCAAGATGCAATTCCATATTACCGGTACCCTTAAATTCTTCATAAATCAAATCGTCCATTCGGGAGCCGGTTTCGGTTAAAGCTGTTCCAACAATAGTAATACTACCGCTTTCTTCAAAACATCGCGCGGCACCAAAAAATCTTTTGGGCGGATACAAAGCCGCCGGATCAAAACCTCCCGAAAGTGTTCTGCCGGAAGTTGGAATGGAAAGATTATAAGCACGCGCCAGTCTGGTAATTGAATCTAAAAGTATAAAGACGTCTCTACCCATCTCCACCAAGCGTTTTGCCCGATCCAAAGCGATTTCGGCTACTCTTGTTTGGTTTTCAGCCGGTTCGTCAAAATTGGACGCCACAACTTCACCTTTAACGCTTCTGGAAATATCAGTTACTTCTTCCGGTCTTTCGCCGATTAAAACCGCCATAATATGAATCTTCGGATCATTTGCCGCAATTCCCGCGGCAATATCTTTTAAAATGGTTGTTTTGCCAGATTTTGGTGAAGAAACTATCATGCCTCTTTGTCCTTTACCAATTGGGGCTACGAGATCAATAATCCGTGTTGAAAGGGGAAATTTTTCTGTAGAGAGTTTTATCGCTTCCTTGGGATAAACTGCCGTTAAATTATTAAAATCAGGGCGTTTACCTAATTCTTCGGCGTCTTTATCATTAATCGTTTCGACTTTTAAAAGACCAAAATATCTTTCGTTGTCTTTTGGCTCTCTGGCTTGACCTCCGACCATATCGCCCGGACGCAGCTGAAATTT
>CAYJSC010000019.1:0-8184 GCA_964372475.1 uncultured Gammaproteobacteria bacterium
AAAGCTTCTGATCCGGTAATATCTTTAGGCTTCTTACTAACTAATTTCTCCCACTCCCGAAGACCTGTATCAATAGTTTTTGCAAACTTATTTTCCTCTTCGGTTAAAACCTCTACGATTTTTTCTTTATTGATTTCTAGTTCAGGATAGACTTTTTGATAATCAGCAATTACTATTCTTGCCACTTCGCCGCAAAACAGTTCCAAAATACCAAGCTGTCTACCAAAACGAAGCGACCGTCTGATTAATCTTCGTAAAACGCTGCCCTGTTCTTTATTCGATGGAAAAACGCCATCGGCAATAATAAAAGTAGTACTACGAAGATGGTCAGCGATAATCCTAATTGCTCTTTGGTATTGTCTTTGAACATGTAGTTTACCGGAGATTTCCTCGATTTTGGAAATAATACTTTGGAACAATTCCGTATCATAAACACTGTCTTTCCCCTGAAGAATCATTAATTCTCTTTCTAAACCCAGCCCGGTGTCGACATTTTTTTGCGGCAGGGGCACAAACTTTCCCTCAGGCGCTTTATTAAATTGCATAAAAACGTCGTTCCAAATTTCAACGAATTTACCACACTCGCAATTAGGATGGCATTTTTTACCAAAACCCAGATCATGAGGTTTTCCGCTGTCATAAAACATTTCCGTATCCGGACCACAAGGCCCTGTTTGCCCAGCTGGTCCCCACCAATTTTTGTCCTTTGGGTAAGCCACAATTCTTTCGCCAACCCCTGCCTTAATACCTGCTTTTTTAAATACTTCTTGCCAAATGGCAATTGATTCTTCATCTAAAACCACTCCCATTTCGCGGTCTCCCTCAAAAACCGAAACATAAATTTTTTGGGGATCAAGACCGAGCCACTTGGGATTGGTTAAAAATTCAAAAGACCAATTGATCGCTTCTTTTTTAAAATAGTCTCCCAAAGACCAATTCCCGAGCATTTCAAAAAAAGTTAAGTGTGTCGCGTCGCCAACCTCTTCAATATCCAAAGTACGAATGCATTTTTGGATGCTCATTAGTCTTTTTCCTAAAGGATGCGGTTGGCCAAGCAAATATGGTACTAAGGGGTGCATTCCCGAGTTGATAAACAAAGCCGTCGGATCATTTTCCGGCACGAGGTTAGCAGACGGGATTAATTTGTGTCCTTGTTCAACAAAAAACTGAATGTATTTTTTTCTTAATTCGTCTGCGGTCATGAAAGAATTATAGCAAGAGTTTCTCTCTGTGTCATTGCGAGGACGTTTTTAATGTTATCGGACAAAGCAGTCTAAAAATTTAGCTTCTTTTTTATTACTTCTATTATTTCTGGAAACTCCATAATCATAAAGTGATCCTTATCTGTATATTCATATTACAATAATAAATGCTATAATAATTTCGTGAGCTAACAAATATGGCCGAAGCGGGATATAAGTATTTAATAAGTTATAAGATTGCTAGAGTTGCGTTCGAGTTGGGATGGGATTATGATGTTGCCAATTCCTCTCTTCCCTCTCGTCCCTCTGTTTCGGCTGTCCAAGATGGATTAGGAGGATTAGAAGGAAAAGAAGGATTAGAAGCAATAGTTAACTATCTAAATAGATCTTCTTAAACGAGGCGGGTACTTGCTCGATCACCAAATTAACGCTGTTGAGGAAAAACACCAACGAGAAGGTGGCTATAATGAGAATCTTTTTAGTAGAAGAATTGCTTATAAAAAATCTGCTTTTTAGCTTTTCTTGATATTCTTGAAGAATTTTTTTCTGATTGTCGCTGTGGCTTCTCTTCCTCTTTCTTGCAATTGTTCAATGTGAGAAAGTGAGCCTTCTAGTTTTGCCGCAACAGCCGGAACCACTTGGTTTTTGGTTTCCTCGAGGCGCTCTTCTAGGGTATCTTTGACGGCTTCCGCTTTTTCCAACAAACTTTCGCTTTGGTCTCTCCATTCTTCCAGAACCTCGGCTAAATCTTCTAAGTAGGGTGCAGCTTTTTTTCTAAAATCTTTAGTCAATTTCTTTCCTTCATCTGATCCTAAGAAAACATAAACGGCTACACCCAAAATCGCACCCGCGGCAACTCCTTCCCAAAAATTATTTTTGTGGTGATCGCACATAACTACTCTTCTTCCGCTTTCTCTTTTTTACTTTGTTTTTTTAATACTTTTAAAACACCATGAAGAAGGTGTCGACTTTTTAAACCCACTAGAAATCCCGACGCGGCGGAAATTGGTTTGGCAACACTTTCCGTTATCGATCCGGTATCATCGAGAATTTTATTAATTTTGGAAACAGTGAGACGAAACTCTTTTAAGATGGATACGGTTTGGATACCGATGACTATTAAAACAACGGTAAGAGAAACAACGACGGAGATTAAAATAAATTGGGTAATGTCAATCATATGGGCAGTTTTAATTTGTTAACCCATTTTAGAGTCAACGCCTGCAACTGTCAACGGTATATTTTTTTACTCTACCCTTACATGCCTTTCCACTTTGGAGCTTTTGCCATTTCTTCCTACTGCCTCAATGGCAATGGTATTTAGTCCTTCGGAAAGAGTAATAAATTGGGAAAATTTACCATCAGCTGCAGCAATACCTTGGCCGTTTATTTTAACTGTAGTCTCGGGCTCGGTTTTACCGCTAACTTCGATTTCCTTTTGCGCCACAATGGCATTTTCTCGTGGAGAATAAACAATTAATCCCGGTCCTCCAGAAAGTTTTTGATATTGATATCCTAAATAGGAAAAAAATCCTACTAATAAGCCAAAAATTATCAAGATCGTTAATTTGCCAGGAGTTAATCCAAATCCTATTTCGCCCGTTGTCGTGGAAATATCTTTGGGCAAGAGCCTTTTATCTTTTTGTTCGTCAAACTCGCGCCGGTATAAAGCTAGTATTTCTCTACTTTCTAAGCCCAAATAATCACTGTAGTTTTTAATAAATCCTCTGGTAAACGCCGCGGGCGGGAGATTATGGTAGTCGCCTTTTTCTAGCGCTTCTAGATAAGTCTTTCTGATTTTAATTGCCCCTTCAACTTCGCTAAAGGTCAAATTTTTTTCTTCGCGTTTTTTTCTCAATATATCGCCAACCGTTTTCATAAAAATAAATTATATCTATAAAAAGTGGTAAGGAATTATTTATCCGGCTGTAGTATTTTGACTAGAAAGGATCAGGCTGGGATCGGTGATAAGAACCTCGCGGGGCTTAGACCCTTCCGCCGGACTCACGGCTCCCACTGCCTCTAACTGGTCAAGAATGCGCGCGGCGCGGGAAAAACCAATCGAAAATTTTCTTTGTAAAAAAGAAGAAGACGCGGTTTTATATTGACAAATAAGCTCAATGGCTTGACTAAAAAGCGGATCCTTGCCATCGGCGGTAAATTCTCCACCTCCTTGTTTTTTAAATACCAAAGGCTGAGTGGTTACTTCCTCAGTATAATTTGCTACCTGCTTAGACCTTAAAAAGGCTACCACATTGGTAATCTCTTTTTCCGAAATAAAGGTACCCTGTATCCTAGTCGGTTTGGCTTGCTCAGGAGGAATATAAAGCATGTCGCCTCGACCTAAAAGCTTTTCGGCTCCGGGTTGGTCTAGAATTACTCGGCTATCAATCATGGAAGAAACATTAAACGCAATTCGGCAAGGAATGTTGGCTTTAATCAAACCCGTAATAACATCAACGGATGGTCTTTGCGTTGAAAGCACTAAATGGATTCCCGTTGCTCTAGCCATTTGGGCTAGTCGACAAATCGCGTCTTCCACCTCCACCGGCGCAAAATTCATCAAATCGGCAAGTTCGTCAATAAAGATTAAAATATATGGTATGGATTGAAAACCAGAAAGAGTGTTATAGCCGTCGATATTTCTTACTCCCATTTTCGCAAACTCCCGGTACCGCCTGTCCATTTCCTTCATCGCCCAACGTAGCGCGGATAAAGTTTTATCTACTTCCACAATTACCGGCGTCATTAGATGAGGAACACCATTGTAACCTACCAACTCGACTCTTTTAGGATCAACCAGGATTAGTTTTACCTCATCGGGTGTGGCGCGAAAAAGAATGGAATTGATCCAGGAATTAATAAGAACCGACTTTCCCGAACCGGTGGTTCCAGCAATCAAGACATGGGGCATTTTGGAAATATCAGCAACCTGCGGTGTTCCTGAAACATTCAATCCTAGAGCCACGGTCATTTTTAACTTAGCACTTTTCATAATATCGGAGCCGATCATGGTTTTAAAAGTGACGTATTCCAGACTTCGATTAGGAATCTCGACACCGACGAGGCTCTTTCCAGGTATGGGAGCTTCTATACGAATTTGTCCCGTGGGCGCAGCCAGAGCCAGGGCTAAATCATTTTGCAGCGCGGTGATTTTTGACAATTTTGTTCCCATCGCAATTTCCAGAGCATATTGGGTCACGGCTGGTCCCTTGTTGGTTTCTACGACTCTCGCCGCGATGCCAAAGCTTTCGAGGGTACGTTCAATTATTTGCGCATTTAATTTCATGTCTCCCCGATCGGCCTTTTGACCACCAATATCGGAGAGCAAGGATAATGATGGATATTCCCAGATATTTTTTTGCGCCGGGACATTGGTTACTAAACTGTCTTGTAATCCTAAGTCCTGATTCTTTAGAGCCATTTTAGAAGCGACGGGCTTTGGACCTGGCCCTAGCGGCAGTTGAACAGGCATTTTCCCTTTATTTGGCAACTGGTTTTGTAAATAGACAGAAGTTTTTCCCCGGAAAGAAAAAGTTTTCGAGATAAGTTGATTTAAAAAATCACGACAACTTTTTAAAATGTTTTTAAGAAGTTCTAAAACTTCCTCAATGGAAGTATCAAAAAGAATCATCAGACCAATGAGAAAAACGCCAAACATTATAAGTCCCGTTACCAACCCGCCGAGAAAGATTTCAATATTATCCCAAATGGTCATTCCGATTGCGCCACTTCTAAACATGGAAAGAAGTGTAATCCAAATCAGCGTTAGGCCAAGAAAAACAGTTGGTCGGAAAGAGAGAAGTTTAAGTTTAGTCATTTGTAAAAGCGCCAAAATCATAATTACCGGTAAGAGAAGTTTTCCGGCACCAAAATATTTTTCTGTTCCCGTTCGCACCACACTAAGTAGTGGTCCTTCTTGGAAAAAAGACAAAAAGATAATACCGGTAGTAAGAAATAAAATAATCTCCACAATAGCAAAGATTGTTTCTTTTCTTAGCCTGAATTTAACTTTTTTGCGATAACTGCGTTTACCCATAGAATCGTGCTATTAAAAGTAAAAGTATTATAACACTTTAGAGCTTTTATACCTCAATTATAACCGAGAGTACCATGGGGTGCCTGGCGGTTTGCTCCCAAAAGAACTTCCCAAGCGTGCTTTCAATTTTTTTACGGATAAACTGCCAGTCTAAAATTTTACCTTCGTGCCCGGAAACAGCTTCTTTAACAAGATGTTTGCTTTCCTTGATTAATTTTTCCGATTCTTTCATGTGGATAAAACCGCGAAATAGAATTTCTGGTTCGGCTACCAGATTTCCCGTCGCCTGCGCAATTGACAAGACCACAATGACTACTCCATCCTTGGCCATCTGTTGCCTATCGCGAAGAACGATATTTTCTATATCCCCAACACCTAGTCCGTCGATCATAACGTTTTTTAGCTCCAATTTTTGGCCCAGAGTGACTTTTTGGTCTTTAAAAATTATTTGTTGTCCGCCTTCGAGAAGAAAAACATTTTCTTTTTTGTAACCCATCGCTTGAGCTAAGTTGAGGTACCTTTTCATTTGCCGATACGTGCCGCCGATAGGAACTAAAAACTTCGGTTTTGTCAAAGCCATAAGTAACATTAATTCTTTTGACGCGGCGTGACCGGAAACGTGTAGGTCGTCATCTACTTCTGAATATGAAACTGCTGCGCCAAGTTTTGCCAAAGAATCAATCATGGTATGAACGGCATTTTCGTTGCCGGGAATGGGATCCGCCGAAATAACGACCACATCACCATCTTTAATTTTTAAATGCTGATGATCGTTATTGGCCACTCGATTTAAAGCCGATCCGACTTGTCCCTGACTGCCGGAGATTAAAAGACACAGATTACCCGAAGGGAAATGTTTAATCTGTTTACTGCCTAGCAACATGTTGTGGTCAACTCTTAGATAACCCAATCTCCTGGCAATTTCTATTGCTTGTTCCACGCTCCTTCCCACCAAGGCTACTTTGCGGTGATACTTTTTGGCCACATTGATGACCATTTGCCACCGATAAATATCATGTGAATCCGCTGTCACAATAAACTTGCCTCGGCAAAGATTTATCTCTTTGTCTAGTTGCTCTTCAATAATTCTCTCTGAAAGTGTGTAACCGGCTCTTTCGCTTCTTAAACAATCGGACATTAAACATAAAACGCCTTGGTCTCCAGCCTTAGCTATTTTGCCTAAGTCGGGAAATTTTCCATCTATAGGAGTTAAGTCGAATTTAAAATCGCTGCCGTGGTAAATTCTGCCAAAAGGAGTATTAATGACAAGATTAACCGCATCAGGAACGGAATGAGTAATACCAACAAAATCAATGACAAAATTCCCAAGCTTGATGGTTTCTTTGGTATCAACTATTTTAATAGGCGCATTTAGGGAAAAATCGCGAAATTTGTTGGCGATAAATCCCGCGGTTAATTTGGTCGCAAAAAGTGGCACCCTTAAATCTTCCCATAAATACGGAAGGGCACCGATATGATCGTCGTGGGCATGAGTTAAAATTATACCTCTGATTTTATTTTTTTTGGCCAGAAGATGACTAATGTCAGGAACCAAAAGATCCACGCCAAGCATCGTATCGTCAGGAAACCCTACGCCAAAATCAACAATAATTAAATCGTTTTCGGTTTCGTAAACATAAAGATTTTTGGTAACATCGCCAATTCCACCCAGTGAGTAAAAAACCAGTTCTCCCATAATTAAAACTAGTAAGTGGGAAGGAAGTCTTTAATATTTTCAATCGTTAGATGAAACTCTTTTCCTTTCCCTTCAACAACTAATCTGGCTATTTTACGACAGAATCCGTTGATCGTTCTTTCCAAGGTCCTTACCCCGGAATCAAAACCGAGAGGTCTGACAATTTTGGGCCAGGCATTTTCATCAACTTTGATAGTCTTTGGATCAAGTCCTGATTCCTCCATGGTTCTTGGCAAAACATAATCACGACCGATGGTAATTTTTTCTTCGTCGGTATAAGAAGGCATCTGCATCGGCTCCAAGCGATCCAGGACTGCTGTGGCAATATGCGTGGTGTTGTTAGCCGTCGCTATAAATAAAACCTCTGAAAGATCAAAAGGGAAATCCAAAAAGTGATCAGTAAAGGCCATATTTTGCTCTGGATCTAATAGTTCGACTAAAACACCCATAATACTAGCGCGTCCTTCGTCTGAAACCCTGTCGACTTCGTCTAATAAAACGACGGGGTTTTTAACCTGCGCCCGCCGCAGCGCCTTAACAACCAAACCTACTTCCGCATCGGGACGGACTCGTGATTGTCCTCTTAAATCTAATGGGTCTCCCATACCGACAAAAGGGATACGTACGAATTTTCTGCCCATGGCTTCAGCGATAGAATAGGCAATTGTCGTTTTGCCGGTACCGACCAAACCAATAAAACAAAGAATCGGCGCCCTCATAAATTTCATGATTTCTTTTTTCTCGGAAAATTTATCGCCTTTTTCGCGGCGAAGTTTTAAAACCGCCAGATACTCAAGAATTCTTTGTTTGATGTGTTCTAGGCCGTAGTGGTATTTATCCAAAATTTCTTTGGTGTGCCGAAGGTCCATAATATCATCGCTTCGCCTGTCCCAGGGAAGATTACTAATCCAGTCAATATAGTGAGCTACTTGTTCATATTCTGATGAATAGCCGCCGAATTTCACCATGCGTCGCAAGCGATCGAGCATGCCAATAGCTTTTTCTCTTAAATCCGGAGGAAGAATGGCTTTTTTTACCCTTTCTTCAAGTTGAAGGGTTTCGGAAAAAAGAATGGAATCATCGGGCATATGAATTTAGTATATGAAACTATTTCTAAAATTCCAATAGCCATTACCATGTCATTGCGAGGACGTGTAAATCAAGGTGATCGGACGAAGCAATCTCTCCCGAGGTTAAGCTACATTTTAACCTCCGGGGTTAAAAATGGTATTCCGCAATGTAGTCTG
>CAYJSC010000020.1:0-764 GCA_964372475.1 uncultured Gammaproteobacteria bacterium
AAGTCAGCACCATCATCCATGGTTAGATTCGGTTTTTGATCGAGAACAATCGAAAGATGGCGATAATAAGTTTTAGTATCTTCACCTTTAATCGCAAAAACGGGAATAGAAAAATCCTTAACCAAAGAAGCTGCCACATCGTCTTGAGTTGAAAGCGGATTGGAAGCACAGTTGACAACTTCTGCGCCTCCGGTTTTTAAAGTTATTAAAAGATTTGCAGTCTCAGAAGTTACATGCAGACAAGCACCTATTCTTAACCTTTTTAAGGGCTGCTCTTTTTTGAACCGGTTTTTAAGAAGCCTTAAAACCGGCATATTTTTTTCTGCCCACTCAATTCTCAGTTTACCTTTGACAGATAGCGATAAATCCTTAATATCGTAATTTTTCATATTTAAGTTACTTAAGTTACCTAGGTTACTTATCGCTCCAATTCTTCCCCAAAATTCTCCTGATATCTCTTTTTAAATTCGGCTTTTGTGAATTTATGATTGGCCGTGCCGTATTTTTCAATGCAATACGCGGCACACAGATTTCCCATTTTACCACTTGTTACTAAATCTTTCCCGTTTAAATATCCGACCAGAAATCCCGCCCGAAAAGCATCTCCCGCTCCCGTCGGGTCGACTATTTCTTTTTCTTTGGCCGAAGGAATTTCTAAAAATTCATGTTTCCCGCTATCGTCGTGCCTTTCGATAATGCTGCCTTTTCCGCCCATCGTCGTAATTAACATTCCCACATCGTTTAATAAATCCCCGTTATTTTTG
>CAYJSC010000020.1:774-8149 GCA_964372475.1 uncultured Gammaproteobacteria bacterium
TTTGTTTAAGCGTTTTCTGATTACAGAAATCTCATAATCATTACCAATTAAGATATCCGCGCCTTTTACCCCATCAGATAATTCTTTATCGTTAAATCTGGGCAGCTGCATACCAGGATCAAACATATATCTAACACTAAGCTCCTTACATTCTTGGCTATATTTAACCATCGCCGAAACTTCCGTTGGTGCAATCACTACATAATCATCTCTTTTGGGATTTGCTTCTTTTACCGAAAGATCAGCAGCATTTTTCATCGCGCCTTGATAAAAACCACCGATTTGGTTGTCATTCTTGTCGGTAATTACATAAAAAGAAGACGTAAATTCATACGGAACAGCCTTAGTTAAGCTTGTATCCACACCGTATCTTTCCAAATGATAACGATACTTGGCAAAATCCTCGCCAACGGTTGCGAGGAGTTTTGGTTTTTGGTTAAAAAGAGCCAGCGAATAGCTGATATTGGCACCCGTTCCTCCTCTTTCTTTTTTAAGAGTATCAACTTCAAAAGAGAGATTAATGAGATGAATTTTTTCCGGCAAAATATGCTCGGAAAATTTTCCGGGAAAATCCATGATGTGATCAAAAGAAACCGAGCCGGCAACGAGTATCATAAGTGACTTAAGTAACCTAAGTGACTTAGGTCACTTAGTTTATTAGATTCAAAGAAACTTTTCAATAACCATTGCCACGCCATCTTCTTCGACCGAGGGCGCGACAAAATCGGCGATTTTTTTTAAATCCTCGACCGCGTTTCCCATGGCGATTTTTAATCCTCCAGCCATCAGAAGCGGAAAATCATTATAACCATCACCAACAACAATTGTTTCCTTTAAATCAATATTTGTTAATTTAACATATGCTTCAAGCGCCGTAAGCTTAGTTGCAGATTTTTCGGTAATGTCGAGTGCATGAAGACCGGTAGATTGGGTAAGAGAATAGGCCGAGATGATGTAATGGATGTAACCGCTATACTTTCGCAGTATGTTTTCGATTTTTTTAGAATTTTTAGAATTAACTCCCATAACGGTAATTTTAGTAATTTGCGGGTTTTGCACATCATTTAAATCCGGCAATTCGGGAATAAAAAATTGATATTTTTCAAGCGTTTCCGGTCGGATATAAGCTTTATCTAAATGATATTTCGATAAACAGCTGGCTAAGTAGTGGATTTTGTTTCTTTTCAAATCGGCAATGATTTGCCAGACAATATCCGAGGGGATTATTTTTTGATAAGCGGGCTTTTGTGATAACGGATCAAAGATTTCGCCGCCGCCGTCACAAATTTGAAAAGAAGTAAGATTTAGTTCTTCGACGTATTTTTTAATACTACCATAGACTCTTCCCGAACATAAACTCACGAAAATCTGGTCTTTAACTTTTGCAACGGCTTGTTTCACTGCCGTCGAAATAGCTCCATTATTACCAATCAAAGTGCCGTCAACATCTAAGATTAAGGCTTTGTACTTCATTGATTTTGCCCCAGCAATCCTTGTAGCCCCCCACTCATTTCCGATAATTTCTTGGCCGCAACTTCTTGCGATTTTTTAATCGCTTCGTTTACCGCTTCTACCATTTGCCAATCTTCCTGCTCATCTCTTTTTATGCTCTGTACTTTTTGATCGCCAGTTATGACAATCTTGATATTATTTTTAACCACCTCGATCAACTCGCCAGATAGTTGCTTTTGAATCGCCATGGCCTGATCGCGCATCGCCTTAAGATCGCCAAGACCTTTTAAAGGATTAAACATATTCCTCCCTTGCCCGCCGAAGCTTTAGCGAAGGCGGGTTATTTACTATTTAAATAACTCCTCTGCTGCTTGAATTAATTCCTCGTCGTTTTCAGGCAGGGCTTCCACCTTTTTCTCTTCGAGTTTAAGCTCCAGTTTTATACCATTTCCTAGGGCCATCTGTAAACATTCACGAATAACTTTATAATTCTTCGGATGCATGAGCAGATCTTTATGTAATTTATAATAGGTAACAAGCGAAAGTGTTTCTCCATCAAAACTCTGCACCTGGCATTTTCTTAAAAGCAATTCGAGCGAGTGATTATAGGGTTTAATCGATTTTAAAACATCCGCCCATTTCCCCTTAATATCGACTTGCTCTTTTGGCTCTTGGCTTTTTGTTTCCACTTTTTCCTCCGCCACTGGATCGTTTTCGATCGCTTCTTCTTTACTAGTTGACTCACTTGGCTTAGTATCATCTTCGGATTTATCTACTACTTCACACCATTCGATAGTTAAAAGTTCTAAAGGTAGTTCTGGCACGAAGGAAAATTTCATTTCGTTTTCGGCCAGAGAAAGCATGGCGGCGAGTTTTCGTAGCTCGGCAAGCGAAAAATCGACTTTTTTTTCTTCTTTTACTACCTCTATTTTAACCATCAGGTATTTTTCGATCGTTAACAATAAATCCCGGACAAACGCATTGATATCTTTGCCATTTTCGACATATTTTTTTATTAAAAGTAGTGCCTCTTTAACTTTTTTGTGGTAGAGAAAGCCCAGATATTTTTCCAAAAACAGATCGTCGGAAACGGCGAGATTCTGAGCGATATGCTCGGCGGTGATTTTGCCCCCGCCGCCGGCAGCTTGATCTAAAAGAGAAGCCGCATTCCTAAAGGCCCCTTCGGATCTTTGGGCCACAACTTGTAGCGCCATGTCATCAATGTCAATTTTTTCCTCTTTAACAATTCGTTTTAAATAAGTGATAATATCATCCATCCTCGCCTTTTTAAACTCAAATTTGTGGCAACGCGAGGAAATTGTTTCCGGGACTTTCTTAGGCTCGGTAGTGCAAAGAATAAAAACCGTGTGTTCCGGCGGCTCTTCGAGAGTTTTCAAAAGCGCGTTGAAAGCTTCGCCAGTAAGCATGTGAACTTCGTCGATGATATAAACTTTGAAACAGCCGTAGGCCGGAGCGAGCTTAATTTTTTCCCGCAGGTCCCGAATGTCATCAATGCCGCGATTGGAAGCGGCGTCAATTTCAATAACATCCAGGTATGATCCGTCAGTAATAGAAAGACATGACTCACACTTATTACACGGCTCGTTAAAATTTGTGGTTAATGATTTGTTATTGGTGGTTGGTTTGTTTACCGCATTTTTACTGCAATTGAGCATCTTGGCTAAAATCCTGGCGGTTGTGGTTTTGCCGGTTCCTCTTGGGCCCACAAATAAATAGGCGTGAGAAATTTTGCCGGTTTTAAAAGAGTTTAGAAGCATTTCTTTAATATGTTCCTGTCCGACGAGATCGGAAAGCTTCTGCGGGCGATATTTACGATAAAGAACAACCATATAATTTTTACCTTTTATCCCTCATGATGTATTCCCAGCAAATGTAATAACCCGTGTTCTACTAATTTATTTATTTCTTCCTCGATGGTCACGCCGTAGTTTTTTGCCTGCCTTTTGGCCTGGGGATAGCAAACTACAATATCTCCAAGTTGCGTTAGGCTACCGGGATTTTTAAATTTTATTTTGGGACCCTTAGCTGATTTTAGTTCATCTATCGGAAAAGACAAGACATCAGTCGTGCCTTCTTCCTGCAAATACTTTTTGTGCAAAACAGACATCTCCAGGTCACCCACAAAACTGATATTTACTTCCGTTTTCAGTTCAATTTTTTGGGCTTTTAGGGTTATATTAATAATTTGCTTAATCTGGCTTTTCTTAATAGGGTAACTTTTTTCATTAAAAATATTTATCTTATTCATTTCGTAATTCTTTAATTCGTTAATTCTTTAATTCGTTAATTCTTTAATTCTTCTCTCACCACTCCAGCAATTATCCCCCCGTCCGCTTTCCCTTTCAGCTTTGATATCACCACCCCCATAACTTTCCCAAAATTCTGCTTATCCTCCTGACTTAAGGCGGAAACGATATTAGCTACTTCCACTTTCAAATCATCCATACTCATTTGGGCTGGCAGATAGGTTTGAATAATTGCCAATTCCAGTTCTTCTTTTTTCCAAAGATCCTCTCTATTACCTTTTTTAAAGCTTTCGATTGATTCCCGATGTTTTTTGGCATCTCTTAATAAAACTGTGGTGATTTCTTCGTCGCTTAAATCGTGTTGTTTTTCAATCTGTTCATAGTTTAAAGCCGACAAAATTAGTCTTAAAACGCTAACGCGTAGCGCGTCGCTGGCTTTAAGGGCAAGTCTTAGGTCTGATTGCAGTTTAGTAAGTATACTCATCGATTTAATAGCTTCTTCTTTGAGCCTGTTTTTTCTTCTTTTCCGCAATTTTTTGTTTTTTAATCAGGGCCGGTTTTTGATAGAATTCCCGTTTTTTCAACTCCTGCAAAATACCTTCAGCCAGAACTTTTTTGTTAAATTTTCTAATTAAAGCATCTGATGAGTCACCTGGTTGAGCTTTGACAACTACCATAAATTAACAAGTCACCCCCTACCTAAATTTTTAATTTCTAATAAATAATTATATATAAACTCCGGCTATTTTCTTCTTCCAGCCACCCAGCAGATGTAAATGAAGATGAAAAACCAGTTGGCCAGCATCAGAACCATTATTTATTACTACTTTATACCCGCTTTCGGCAATTCCCAATTCTTTTGCGAGATCTCTAGTCTTTAAAAGCAGTTTTCCTAATAATTTCTCCTGATTGTCTTTTGCATCAGCAAGAGAGGCAAAATGAACTTTCGGTACGACCAGCACATGAATTGGCGCTTTCGGTGCAATGTCTTTAAAAACTATTATATCATCGTCTTCGTAGACTTTCGTCGTTGGCAATTCGCCTTTGATAATTTTGCAAAAAATACAATTCATAGTTATTAATTATACAAATTATCCCTCTCCTTCAGGAGAGGGCGAGGGTGAGGTTTCTACCGCAAAAATCTCACCTCATCCTAACCTTCTCCTAAAGGAGAAGGAATCTTCAGAACCTCAATTACCTCTTCTAAATTCAATCTCGTCGGCCTCATATCCGGATTAGCCGATGAACCATTTAATAAAAGCGCCTTACTTGAATGCAAATACCAAGTCGCGTCCGGATCTTTATTCTTAAGTATTTCGTAAGGTTTAGTAAAATCAATTCCCCGCTTGGGTAAGGCGTGGATTCTAAGATGTCCCTTTTGGGGATCTTTAGCAATTACTACTTGATAACCTTTTTCTTGAGCGAGGTGCATGTACATCTCGTTGTTCGTCTCCGCCGCAACGGCCTTTCCCCAAGTTGTCTTAAATTTTAAACCCTTACTAATTATTTCTTCGGCTTCGATTTTGGCTTTTAAAACTTCATAAATAGCATCCAAAATGGTCATCCCCATTTCAAGCTGTTTGTCGCTTTGACCTCGGAATAAAGTTCTTAATCCTCGGATTATTTGCCGTTCATTAAAAAGAAGGGCAAAAAAATCATCAGCAGAATTTTCTATTGTAATATCTTCAGCGCTATAATCAATCCGGAGTACAACATCTACCAATCTTTTTAAACCTTCTATTTGGTTAGATTTAAAATCTAAGCCTTTAGTTTTTAAGATTTTAGAAAGTACCAAAACCGCCGCGCAGGTTTCCTTATCTGTTTGATGATGGTCTAGTTTCCCATAACCTGTATCCACAACAAGAGATTCATCTTCGTCCTTGCTCAATACTTTCTTCTTACTACTTGCTACTTTGTAAATCCCCGCCGGCACAAACTTCACTCCAGCGTCTTCCCAACCTGGTAAAAACCTTTTTATCAGCCAAACCGAACTCATGGCATCCAAATCGGGATTTAGGTGCGTGATAATGGTTTTCATGAAAATATTTTTAATCCTTTTATTCTTTTAAAATGATTAACATTTAAAGTTACAAGACTTAAGTCGTTTGCGATACATGTAGCAGCGATTAATAGATCAATATCTCCAATTATTTCTCCCCGGGCTTTTAATAATGATCGCAAGTACCCAAATATTTTGGCTTCTTTAAGGGAAAAATTGTATATTTTTATTGAATCAATTATTTCCCTAATCTGGCCAAAAACGGTTTTTTTATTTTTGGACCTTTCCAATCCTTCAAGCAATTCGGCCAGCACCAAACTGCTTGTACACATTTCATTAGCTACGCGGTCAATTAGTTGTTTCGCTTCTATCCTTTGGCGGAAATTACCAATAAAAACAGATGAATCAATGAGATATTTATTTGTCATTTGGCTCACAATATAATATGCTTTTTCCTGCTGCCTTTAATTCTTTCTTCGACAAGAATTTCGTGCCATAATTTATCGTCATCCAGGACGGTTCCTTTCCAAGCACCATAAAATTTGGAAAGCACATCTTTGATATTTTTTTTAGTTCTTGGAAGTTTTTCCACTTTAAAAGTTGGTTTTCCTTTAATCGTCAAAACTACATATCCAAGACTGGCTATTTTTTTGCTGACGGCACCGAAATTACGCCGAAGCATCGTCGCGGAAACCAGCCTTTCAGTAATTTCTGTTGGATCGGAAAAATTTATATTTGTCATACAAGAAAATTTTAAACTGTTTTCAAAATTTTGTCAATCATAAAAGCACACTTAATTACACACTTAAACTTAATATGTTACTGCTACTGTAATTTTATTTCACTCTAATAATACGTATTATTAGAGTGTAGATTTGATGGCATCCAAATCGGGATTTAGGTGGGTGATAATAGTTTTCATTTATTTACTTAGTATAAAGCTAAATGGATTATAGGACAAGAAAAGCATTCTTCAATTTACATCTGGAATAATAGTCAACCAAGCTTCTTTACTCATTGTTTTTGCATGTATTAATGAACCAACGCTTTGTATACTATCAGCAAAAAACGGTGGTTCACTTCCTAATCTAATATAACGGTAACATGCCCTTAATTCGGGCAATGTTAATCCGGCTTTTCTTAAAAAATACGCTTGAACACTTCGTATATCATTCTTCGCTTTTTGTCTTGTTTTTTCTGTATACCTTTTGGGTTTTAGTTTTTGAAGGTTTTCAGGCTTTTTTAAGATACTCGATCTTACCAATTTTTCCTCATGTCGTATTTGTTCAATTGCTTTTAACGCGGTTTTTAAGGCGACCGCTTCCGATTGAGATAAACCATCTAATATCCGTTCTATTGATCTTTTTCTACCACCGCTCAGAAGGAAATCGTCTAGGAGGTGTTCGCCTATTCTGTTTAGACCAAACTTCCGTTTAACTTTATTTTTAATTCTATTTGCTGAATTATCAAATATCGCGTTAACCGGAGCGAACTTACCCTTCATAAATTCTTCACTGAATTTTTCTAGATATTTTAAACCAAACATAACATTCAATCTTACAATTTTTCTGGCGTATTGACTGGGTCGCAAAACAGAACTGTCAACAAGATCGTATAATTTTAATAATTCATAAATATTCCTATCAACATCACTCTC
>CAYJSC010000021.1:0-8088 GCA_964372475.1 uncultured Gammaproteobacteria bacterium
AGGTCCAAAAACTTTCCGTCGATTTAAAAATCAAAGAGCATTTGGGTGGGGGCCAAGTGGCCTTAAACGAAAGACAAATGAAAATTTTAGAATACGTCCAACAAACCGGTTTTATCCAAAGCCAAATTTTTCGCGAGATGTTTATGCAGTATTCTGATGATACTATTCTCCGCGACCTCCGGGATTTAATGGAAAAAGGAGTGTTAAAAAAAGAAGGCAGTACAAAGAGTGCGAGATATATGCTGATAAAATAAGTCAAAAATCAAAAATCAAAACTCAAAAGTGAAAGTAAAAAGTCAAAATTGTTGTCATCCTGAATTTATTTCAGGATCCCGAAACGAGTTCGGGATGACACTATTGCTTTTTAATTTTGTCCGCCAATTGGCGGATTGACTTTTGCATTTTTATTTTTTAATTTTTTATGCTTTTTTCCCAGCTTGCAGAGTATTTTTCCAAACTCGAAAAAACCGCTTCTCGAAACGAGATGACGCTAATTTTAGCCGATCTTTTTGGAAAAAGCAGCACAGAGGAAATCGGCTATATTTGCTATTTGCTGCAAGGAAGAGTACTGCCACTTTTTGAGCCGATTGAATTTGGTTTAGCGGACAAGATGATGATTAAAGCCATTGCTAGGGCTTATAACCAAAAAGAGGAAGAAGTAAGCAAGCTCTTTAAGAAAAATGGCGACCTAGGCATTACCGCAGAAAGACTAAGCAGTAAGCGTCAAAGAGAAGGCAAGTTATCAGTGATTGACATTTATCAATCTTTTTATGATTTAGCGACGACTACCGGAACTGGTTCCGTAGAAAAAAAAGTCGCGGCTTTAAGTGGTCTTTTACAAAAAGTCGACTCTTTATCATCTCGCTATATTGTTCGCATACCTCTTGCCAAGCTTCGCTTGGGTTTTTCGGACATGACGATTTTAGACGCCTTGTCGTGGATGCTGTCAGGAAGCAAGGAGGAGCGAAAAAATATTGAGGCCGCTTATAATGTCAGACCGGACCTGGGGTTTATTGCTAAAACGGTTAAGGGTTTAAAAGCTCACTCCGAGCGAAGTCGAGGAGTTTCAAAGTTTAAAAGTTTAAAAATCAGGCCGGAGATTGGTACACCGATTCTCATGGCGCGGGCGGAAAGACTATCAAGCGGCGAAGAAATTATTAAAAAAATCGGCAAATGCGGCGTGGAGTATAAGTATGACGGGTTTAGGGTGCAGATACACTTTAGTAAAATCAAAGGTCAAAGGTCAAAGGTCAAAAATATAAGTCAAAATTTAAAATTATTTGGGGAAGAAAAAAAAGATTTTGTGAGGCTGTTTTCAAGAAACCTAGAAGATGTTACACCGATGTATCCGGATATCGTAAGCGGTGTGGTAGAACAAATTAAGGCTAAAGAAGCCATCTTTGAGGGGGAGGCTATCGCGTTTAATCCCAAAACCGGGGAGTATTTGCCGTTTCAAGAAACCGTGCAGCGAAAAAGAAAATATAATATTGGCCAAAAAAGCAAAGACGTGCCCCTAAAATTAATTGTTTTTGAATTATTGTATATGGATGGAGAAAGCCTGATTGATAGGCCCTGGGAAGAGAGAAGGAAGAGATTGGAGGAGATAATTAGGTGACCTAAGTCACCGAGGTTACTTAAGCTATCTTATGAACAAAACTATTTTACTTTCCGAAGTACGCATCGTCGATACTCCTTTGGAAATCGAAAACCTGTTTGATGATGCCGCAAAGCACGGTTTAGAAGGCGTGATGGCCAAAAAATTAAGCGGAGCCTATCAAGCCGGAGCGAGAAGCTGGAATTGGATCAAATACAAAAAAAGCTATAGCGCCAAAATTGATGACACCATTGACGCCGTTGTGATGGGCTATGATTATGGTCAAGGAAAGAGACAGGGTTTTGGGATCGGCGATTTTTTAATCGGCCTTTATGATGCTAAAAATGATAAATTTGTGACGGTTTCTAAAATTGGAACCGGATTAACTGACGAGGAGTGGAGAGAATTAAAAGTCAAAAGTCAAAAGTCAAAAGTCAAAAGTAAGCCAAAAAATTATGACGTAGATAAGGCGATGGAATGCGATTTTTGGGTCGAGCCGAAACTGATGGTGGAAATTACGGCTGATGAAATAACCAGATCGGCCGTTCATACCGCCGGAAGGATTCTTGAGCCTTCAAAAAACGGTAAGGCTCTAATGGTGAAAGTTCCCGGTTTTGCCCTGCGGTTTCCCAGATTAAAAATGTTTCGCGATAAACGACCAGAGGACGCGACGAGCTTAAAAGAGATCGAAGAAATGTATAAAAGACAGGGGAAGGGTTAAAAAATAGCTCGGGTATACCCTTCAAACTGAAGTTTGTGCGAGTATAAACCCATCTAAGCTGCTATTGCAAGCAAACCAGCGTAAGATGGGTATACGAAATTTTACTGTCTACACAATTACTGTTTTCTTCCTTGTAAGCAAACGCTTCCATTGAAATTTAATAGAGATCAAAAAAACCTGGTTAATTATTTCGGCCAAACCAAATCTTCTAATTAAATCAAAAGTAATCTTAAAATCATTTATCCAGCCCGCGAAAAACCCATATTTTTTAAACTTCATCACATTACGGACTTTGTCCATGGTGACAACAGCGATTTTTTGGCGCTTTTCTAAAAAATAATAATTAGAAAGAATCTCAAACTCGAACCCAGTAGCGGAAAAATTTTTAGCAATTTCCCAAAAATCTTTTTTGGGTAAAACGCGCTCGCCGGTTAGAAAAATAGAAGATGGGATAATATATTTAAATAAGAACGGATCGGCTCCTCGATAAGACAAAGACATTTGAGCAATTCCGTTTTTAACTGGTTCAATAAGATTTTTGACGTTGGCTGCCGTAAGACCAGTCAAATCAGCATCGAGAAACAACAGAATTTTGCCCCTTGAGAATTTTACCCCCTTAGTTAAAGATTCAAGTTTCCCCAAGTTTTTAGTGTTTATCAGAAGTTTAACGCCTTTAATTTTTTTTACATCATCGCAAGTGTTATCTCCGGAACAATCGTCGACGACGATAATTTCATCAACGCCTTTGGAGGCGATAACGGCAGAAATCACACCTAAAATACGACCCTGTTCGTTATAGGCCGGGATGATACAAGAGACCTGCTGGTTTTTCTTAAACATAAGGTTGATTTTGTGGATTATAGTACAATATTAACTCTTTATGAAGATTGCTATTTTTATTGATTCTTTTTTGCCGCAAATAAACGGTGTAGTAACCCATGTTGTTGATACAGCTTGTGAATTAATGAAAAAAGGCCACCGCGTAATTATCTTTGCCCCAAAATCCGAAAAGGGAAAAAGAATTAATCTGTCCACTTATCCATTTAAGGTATTCTTTTTGCCGTCATTGCCAGCCATGATTTATCCCGATTATCGCATCGCCATTCTTTCATTACCTAAAATTATGATCGAGCTAAGAAAATTTAAACCCGATATTGTGCATGTGATGGATCCATTTACGGTTTGCTCTGAGGGAATAATGGCTGCTAAATTAACAAAAATCCCAATTGTCATTACTTTCCACACCTTTTTTATGGACCATGATTTTCTCAAAAACGTCAAGCTGGAGGGGGGTGCGAGACTTATTAGTAAACCAGTTTGGAAGCTAACCGCTTTTTATCATAATTTAGCTGACGCCGTTATTTGTCCTTCGGTCGTTTCGCAAAAAGAACTAGAAAGCCACGGACTAAAAAAACCCACCGTGGTTATTCCCAACGGCCTTAACCTTAAGGAAATTAAAAATCTTACGATAGGTGGAAAAAAAGATTTAACAAAAACTTTCGGGATAAAAAACGGCGCTAAAACAGCCATTTACGTCGGCAGACTGGCGGCTGATAAAAATTTGGACGTTTTATTAAAAAGCTGGAAATTAGTAAATAAGGTTCTCCCTAAAACTAAACTATTGATAGTCGGAGACGGGCCAAAAAAGCGACACCTTAAAAATCTGACAAAAATGTTGGGTATAAAAGAAAGTGTGGTTTTTACCGGCCCGATAAGCAGAGATAGGATTCTTAAAAAAGGTATCTATAATTTAGCCGATGTTTTTGTCACCGCGAGCAAGATTGAGAACCACTCGCTGTCGATGCTGGAGGCAATGGCACATGGTCTTCCTCTCATCGGTGTTAACGCCCGCGGGACGCCGGAATTAATTGACGATCAAAACGGGATATTGGTAGAAACAGATAAATCAGAATTTATAGCAGATGCTATGATTAAATTATTCACCGACGAAGATTTAAGAAAAAAACTAAGCAAAGGATCACTTTTAAAAATTAAAAAATACGATATTTCGCAAATGCTAAATAAATTAGAAGCCATTTATCGGGTTTTGGTAAAATTTAAGAGTTTATAACAATGACACAAATTATTGCTGATTTACAACTTCATTCAAAATACGCCCGAGCCGTATCACCAAACATGGTTATTCCAGAGATGGGGAAATGGGCTGTTCGTAAGGGTATCGACTTATTAGCAACGGGAGACTGGACACACCCATTATGGCTTTCCGAGCTTAAAGCAAATTTAAATGAGGACGGGAGTGGGTTACTAAATTACAAATTACAAATCACAAATTCCAAATCCCAAAAAAATCCTAAATTTCTGTTGAGTGGGGAAGTGAGCTGTATTTATAGCCAGGGAGGAAAGGGAAGAAGAATCCATACCTTAATTTTTGCGCCAAGTTTTGAAATTGTTGACAAAATAAATGCCGAACTGACAAGGCGCGGCTGTAATTTAATGTCCGATGGCAGACCGATAATTGGATTAACAAGTATCCAACTCGCCGAGGTTGTATTTGGTATTTCCGAAGAATGTTTATTGATTCCTGCCCACGCGTGGACGCCTTGGTATGCGCTTTTTGGCTCGATGAGCGGTTTTGATTCGATTGCCGAAGCGTTTGGGCCATACGCCGACAAAATCTATGCCATTGAAACCGGTTTAAGTAGCAATCCAGGGATGAACTGGAGAATTAAAGAATTGGATAATAGAAGTATTGTGAGCTTTTCCGATGCCCATAGCGGACCAAAGCTCGGGCGCGAGGCGACGGTATTTGAAGTTGAGGAGATAAGCTATAAAGCCGTAAAAGAAGCGATAATGAAACCGACAATAGATGATAGAAATAAAATTATTTACACCATTGAATTCTATCCCGAAGAAGGCAAGTATCACTATACCGGCCACCGCGCTTGTAATGTCCGCCATTCACCTAGCGAGACCAAGAAACTGGGTACAATTTGTCCGGTCTGCGGCAAGCCCTTAACCATTGGTGTAATGCACCGAGTCGAGGAGTTGGCGGGAAGAAGCGAGGACGATTTGAAACTGGTCAAAAAAGAAATACCAGGAACTAATGTAAAAGGCGTTTACTCAGACAGTTTTCCCGATAAAGCTCCTTATGCCATGATGGTTCCCTTACAGGAAATCCTCTCTGAAGCCGTTGGGGGTATGGTGACGTCGGATAAAGTGCAAAACGAATATCTCAAATTAACCGAAGGCCTCGGCGGCGAGTTTCGAGTTTTATTAAATGCGGAAGTTGCAGAAATTGCCAAAATTTCCGGAGAAAAAGTGGCGGAAGGAATAGACAAAGCACGAAAGGGGAACATTGTCATCGATCCCGGCTATGACGGCGTGTTTGGCGTAGTGAAAATTTGGGGAGACGAGAAAGAAAAGCTGGTGGATGAAGACAAAAAACAGCTATCGCTGTTTTAATTTCTAATGTCTAATGACTAATATCTAAATTTATCAGATGCTTACATATAAGATAACCGGCAACTTAAATATTTATTCAAGCGATTGGAACAAATTAGTCGCTGGTAGCGACACCGCGACGGTTTTTCAAACCTTCGAATATCTCTCTTCCTGGCGCGAAATTTTTATTCCCGAAAGCGAAGTTTTAGTAATTGGCGTTTTTGATAATCAGGAGTTAATGGGTCTGGCAGTTCTAAGAAAGCAGGCAGACAAAGGAACATTTCTAGGAACCGACCGCATCGGCCCGGGCGCGGATTTGGTGACGGATTTTGGCGATATAGTGGCTAAAAAAGGCTGCGAGAAAGAGATTTGGGAAAAAGTTATTTTGGCGGCTAAGGAAATAGGGATTAAAGAACTAACGCTTGATTACGTCAGAGAAACTTCACCTAGTTTTAAACTATTAACCCAATTAGGATTACCCTATAAAGAGATGCTAGATGCGGCTACGCCTGATGTGGCACCGTATCTTAATCTGCCTAGCAGGTTTGATGATTATTTAAATTCGTTAGGTAGGAAACAACGACACGAATGGCGCCGGAAATTAAGAAGACTAGAAAGAAAGGAATACAAAATCATAATTTCCCGCGAACCCAATGATATAACCGAATTTATCCGTTTACATAAAGCCTCGACAACACAAAAAGATCGCTTTATGAGTTCTCAGATGGAAAATTTTTTTACTACAGTAGTAAACAAGCTTTGGCCACAGGGATTAATCGATTTAGTATTTATAGAAATAGCAGGAAAAAAAGTTTCCTCGACGCTGTCTTTTTTATGGCCCTCCTTCGCCGAGGCTTCGGAGGGTAAAAATAAAGAATATTGGTTATATAATTCAGGTTTTGATCGAAGTTATCAGGATTTAGCAATTGGTTTTTTACTAAAAGGTTTAACGATCAAAAGAGCCATAGAGCTAGGGTATAATAGATATAGTTTTTTAAGAGGAGGAGAGAGATATAAGTATGATTTGGGAGCCAAAGACGAAAAGCTATATAAAATAATAATACAATTTTAAATTATAAATTATAAATTTTAAATCAATAACGAATGATTAAATACTTAATTTTAAAATTTAGATTTCATTTAAATTTTAAAACTTAAAATTTGTAATTATGAATAGAAAACTACTTGCGGTCTTTGCTCATCCTGACGATGAAAGTTTCGGTCCCGGAGGGACACTGGCTAAGTATGCCAAAATAGGAGTAGCAATTCACGTGTTATGCGCCACAAGAGGTGAAGAGGGAAAGAAAATTGGGGAGAGCGGGGAAATAGGGGGAATAAGGGAGAAAGAATTAATCGAAGCCAGCAGAATATTGGGCGTCAAAAAAGTGGAATTTTTGGATTTTGGCGATGGCGAACTATCGAATAATAAATATCACGAAGTCGCCAAAAAAATCTTACATAAAATCACTTCTTTTATACCCCAGGCGATAATGACTTTTGAACCACTGGGAGTTTCTGGTCACCTTGATCATGTGGCCATTTCTCTAATTACAACCCATGCCTTTTTGCACCAAAACGTGGCTAAGAATCTCTATTATTATTGCACGACCAAAGCGCGCGCGGCGCTAATGAAGGATTATTACATTTATTTTCCACCTGGCTATGGTCAAGATGAAATTACGACCACGATTAATATTTCCGCGGTTTGGGATACTAAAGTGAGAGCGATGAAAAAACACCAAAGCCAAATTCACGATGTTGAAAGAATCTTAAAAAGATTTAAAGATTTTCCTAAGGAAGAAAATTTTCTGCAATTTTCTCCCACTGGTAGTAAAGATTTAAAAAAAGGAAGCGGTTTTGAATTTTAAAGGTTGACAATTTTCATTTTTTAGTGCTACGCTAAAATTAGTTAATTAATTTTTAAAGGAGGATCTATGGTAGAGGTGAAAACTTTTAATCCCAAATCCCTTTTTAAGGTGGGATTTGTTTTTTATTTAGCGGTCATGCTTCTCGTGGGAGTAGCCGGCCTGGTAGCCTTGCTTTACAGCCTCGTTACCGGTTTTTCCACTACGGCATTAGCTGCAGCTGGAGGAGCCGCTGTAATCTATCTTATAACGGCTTTATTCTACGCTTTAGCGGCAGCTTGCTTTATGGCCGTTTCCGGCCTTGTGTATAACAAAATTGCCAAGAAATTTGGCGGTATAAAAGTAGAAGTGGAAGAGATAAAATAAGGTATTAAAGTATCAAAGTATTAAGGTAGTAAAGTATTTTAATTACGATTGGGGGTGAAAGATAATGCCGAGTGCAAAAAAGGAAGTCGTAGCCAAATCGAATAAAAATTTAATGGGGGCAGCCGCCTATCTTTAGATCG
>CAYJSC010000022.1:0-8026 GCA_964372475.1 uncultured Gammaproteobacteria bacterium
TGAGCCACCGCCCCGGTAAAAAATTTATTAGAAACCAGTGGCAAAACATCTTTCCAGGATAAACCCGGAGTGGTTGCACCAAGTGAGGGATCGCCAACAAGGACAAATAAATTATTTACTTTTTGTTCTTTTAAATCCTGACAAAAGTTGTTAATCTCCGAAATAGTTTTCCGGCGAGCTGCCAAAATTGGTAATAGCGCACCACCCGGAAGTTGCGAGAAAATTTCCTGCTTCGCGATTTCAGAAATGGAATAATATTCTAAACCCGCATGAGCCTGATCCGAAAAAGCCACAACATCAGCTCCGAAAGAAAAAAGATTTTTGGCGCGAGCGACAATCTCGGAAGGATTTTGTTCTCGCTTAGGAGCAATCTCGGCAATGGTGACAAATTGTTGGTGTTTTAAAAATGTCTGTAAATCATAAGAAACAATCCGACAGATCGAATTTATACCCCTAATTGGCGTGAGACTGAAATGCTTTTGGTGTTTTAATAAAAACTCTTTTACCAAAGGTCCATTTACTGCCACTGCCAAAGCGCCGTCATATTTTTTGGGGCGACGATCTTTTAAAAATCCCTCGACAGTTGGGACGATAATATCGACAACTTCCAAATAGCCGCCTCTTTTCCAGTCAATAAATTTAAGAAAAGCTGACAAATTATTTAATACTTCGGTACTGATGATGATTTCTGAGTCATTACCTAGGGAACTTAGAATTGGTTTTAAATACTGCGAGTAAGGAAATTTTTCTAAATCCGCGTTTTGAAGTTGCACATCTTTGGTTTCTAACTTTAAAGACTCAACTAGAGGTTTCCATATTTTAGGGTAAGAAACTATTTGCCTGTTTAATCTGTCATTGCGAGGACCGTAGGGACGAAGCAATCTCTCAATATTTTTATCAACAACCGCCCGTACATAAACTTCAGATAATTTACCATCCTTTATTTTGATTAAGCGGCAGGGGAATTGATCCCAAAGATTACTATGGCGGGCAAAAAGAACTTTGCCTTGATATTTTAACGGTAAATCGTGGTGGCTTTTTTGTTGATGAATCACCAGATGTTCTTGGTGGTTTACCAAGAGTTTTTTAGCACCAGCCAGAAGTTCTGGGGAACTATCAGAAAGAATAAAAGTCAGATTTTTATAGAAAGGATATTTCTGGTTAGAAAAAGTCTTAAGATTATCGAGAAATTGTTTGGCGTACAAACCAGTTCCTGGCCCCTGTTCTAAAACTATAATTTTTTGCGGAAGGAGTTTTTGGTTCTTGAGATTAACTAAAAAATTAAAAAAATGTTCGGCGGACTTTTTGACAAAATCCGGCTCGTGCGAGTAAGAAACGCCTGTCGGAAGGGATTTTTCATAGTGTTGTCCATAAGTTTTTTCCCAAAGTTTGGTGTTTTGCCAAAAGAAATTATTAAGATCCCAAATTATTGATTTATCCAAAGGAACGAATTTTTTTTCCAAAAGAAATCGGTTTTTAGGTAAGGGTTCGAAATAAGATGCGGCACTGATTTTGTCTAACATAGGTTATTATTATATTATATAAGTAACCTAAGTCACTTAGGTAACTTAAGTAACTTAAATCTATGCCAACCAAAGTTTTCGACGGCCGCGCATTTGCCAAACAGAAAGAATCAGAACTAATTCGCAAAGTTTCCGCTATCGCGGCCGCTTTGCGAAGAAAACCTAGACTGGTAGCGGTGGGAATTAGTAAGGAAAAAGATGTAGAACTTTATCTTGCGATGAAGGAAAGGGTAGCGCAAAGAATTGGTATAGAAATGGAGAAAAAGATTTTCAAAGAAGATTCTGATGAAAACGAAATCCTCGATTTTGTAAAAAGCAGAAACAGAGATAAAGACGTCGATGGTATCATTCTGGAGCTACCAATTCCGAAAAAATTCAGCGTTACTTTGATCATGGAACAAATTTCTCCCCAGAAAGATCCCGACTGCATGACGAATGAAAATTTAGGTAGACTTTTATCTGGCAAACCGCAGATTTTACCTGCTACCGTGAGGGCAATAACGGATATTTTAAATTCCAGCCTCAATCCGATGTATCATCGGAATGAGGCTAAACTTATAGCTTTTAAAAATGTCGTAGTAATAGGCGGAGGAGTTGAACTGGGAAAACCATTAGCCATGTTACTCTCTGATTTAGGTGCATCGGTTTCTCTCTGCCGCAGCACAACTCGGGATTTGTCGGAGTACACCCGTATCGCTGATGTTATTGTAAGCGCCGTCGGTTCACCAAATTTGGTTACAGGCAAAATGGTAAAAGAGGGAGTTGTTGTTATCGATGCCGGGATAAACTTAGCTGACGGCAAAACCGCCGGAGATGTGGAGTTTGAAAGCGTAAGTAAAAAAGCCTCATTTATTACGCCAGTTCCAGGGGGAGTTGGCCCGGTGACAATCGTGTCGCTATTTGAAAATTTGGTTGAGAGCATTAACACTAAGTAACCTAGATTACTTATTTACAAAAGCGAAAATTTCAATTAAAATCAAGCTTATCACACACGCTCAACAGCAATCTCCTTCATCCCACGAAGCCTTGGCGGAGTGGGACTGATTAAATTCTTCTGTTGAGTGGCGGATTAAGGAGATAAAAAATGTTAAATATTTCACTTCGCGAACTTCTCGAGGCCGGCTGCCATTTTGGCCACCAGGTTACTAGGTGGAACCCAAAGGCGGCGGAATTTATTTACACTAGTCGTGAAGGCGTCCATATAATTGATTTAGTTAAAACCAAAGATGCTCTTGAAAGAGCCATTGAATTTCTAAAAAACGCCGCCGCAAACGGCAAAATTATAATCTTTGTTGGAACCAAAAGACAAGCTAAAAACATTCTCAAAGAGGAAGCCGAGAGGGCGGGAGTTTTTTATATTTCCGGGCGCTGGGTTGGCGGTTTAATCACCAACTGGGAAGAAGTGAAAAAGAATTTGGATAAAATCAGGAATTTGGAAGATAACATTAAAAACGTCGAAGGGGTCTACACTAAAGCCGAAGTGGTTAAATTTCAACAGGAGCTTACTAAACTTCTTAAATTTTATGGCGGGGTCCGGGAATTAAAATCACTCCCCGATGTTTTATTTATTTTGGATGTTAAGCGGGAAGAAAACGCGGTCAAGGAAGCCAATAAAACAGGAGTAAAAATAGTTGGGGTAGTCGATACCAACAGCGATCCAAGCGTGGTCGATATTGCCATTCCCGCCAACGATGATGCCGTCGGAAGCATTAAAATAATTATTAAACTTATGGCTGATGCGGTGATAGCGGGAAAAAAGTCCGGAGAAAAGAAAGAAGTCAAAGATCAAAAGGCAAAAGTCAATCCGCCAATTGGCGGACAAAATTAAAAAGCAATAGTGTCATCCCGAACTCGTTTCGGGATCCTGAAATAAATTCAGGATGACAACAATTTTGACTTTTGAATTATAATTATGACTATCTCATTAGATCTTATCAAACGACTTAGAGCAGAAACCGGTGCCGGCGTCATGGAATGCCGAAAGGCCATCGAAACTAGTGGCGGTGACTTGGAAAAAGCGAGAGCCTATTTAAAAAAACACTTCCAGGAAAAAGCCGAGAAAAAAGCCGATCGAGAAACTAAGCAGGGAGTGATTGAAAGTTATATCCATGCCAATGGTAAGATCGGAGCGCTTGTCGAACTTCTTTGCGAAACGGATTTTGTCGCAAGAACTGTAGATTTTAAAACTCTTGCGCACGAACTTTGCATGCAGGTCGCGTCCATGAACCCCAAAAATGTTAAAGAACTGCTTGGTCAAACTTACATTCGAGATCCCAAAATGACGGTTTCCGATTTGGTTCGCGAAAAAAGCGGAAAATTAGGCGAGAAAATTTTAGTCAAAGAATTTTCCCGACTTGAAATTTAACTCCATACTTTAATAATACATATTAATAAAGTGAAATAATAAGTGCTTGGTTAGATAACCAAAAGTAAGCTTGTAAAATCAGAGCTGATTTACTAAACTTGTAATACTAATGAGTGAAACCATAATTCAAACCGCCCAGTTAAGATTCTTAAAAGTCATAGATCTTCTCAAGCTAGATTTGGCCACTATTCGTACCGGGAGGGCGACACCTTCTTTGGTAGAAAACGTCGAAGTAATGGCATACGGCAGTAAAATGCATCTGATTGAATTGGCCACAATTCACGCGCCGGAGCATAATGTTTTAATCATTACCCCTTTTGATATCAATAATGTTAGCGAAATAGCTAAGGCGATTACGACAGCCAATTTGGGGTTAACGCCGGTGGTAGATAATAACATTATCAGAATAACAGTTCCGCTGTTAACCGAAGAAAGACGAGCGAAACTGGTTAAGCTGATGCATCAAAAATTGGAATCAGCCAGAGTGATGATTCGTCAAGTGCGGCGTGAGGTGATTGAAGAAATCAGTAAGTCTTCCAAAAACGAAGATGAGCAAAAAAGACTGGAAAAAGAAGTACAAGATGTGGTTAATAAAATGATCGGCGAAGTTGAGTTCCTAGGAGAAAATAAAGAGAAAGAATTAACGATGGTCTAAAGATGTTGACTCTAATTATTTTTATTATCCTTTTGTCCATTCTCGTTCTCGTTCACGAGCTGGGACATTATTTGGCGGCCAAAAAGATTGGCGTGAAGGTTGAGGAATTTGGTCTGGGTTATCCGCCTAGGATTTTTGGGAAAAAAGTTGGCGAAACTATCTATTCCTTAAACTGGTTGCCGTTTGGAGGATTTGTAAGACTATATGGCGAAGACGAGAACGACGGGAATGATAAAAGTAGTAAGAAGCAAGTATCAACTGTTAAGAAGAATCAGACTTTTTTCGGCCGCTCCAAAATAGAAAGATCAATTATTCTGGTGGCGGGCGTAGCGATGAATTTTCTTCTCGGAGTGGTGGTGATCTCCTATCTTTTTACTCAAGGAGTTATGATTCCAAGCGGAGCTTTAGTCCAGGAAGTTGTTCCTAAAACTCCGGCAGAGATGGCGGGAATAAAAAAGGGAGACGTTATTATAAGCGTCAATGGTAAAACCACAGCCGCGGCAGGAGATTTGGTCTTGCAGGCTAAGCAAAACGCCGGAAAAACGGTAACTTTGCAAATCAAACGCTGCGAGAAAACTTGCGAGAACTTAAAAATAAGTTTAATTCCGAGAAAAGACTATGCCAAAAACGAAGGCGCGATGGGAGTGGCGATTGCGACAGATTTTACGAAGAAAACTTATTCCCTTTGGCAAGCTCCATACTACGGAACCGTTGAAGCTTTTAAAATGAGCTGGTTTATTGTCAAAGGAGTAGGACAAGTTTTATGGCAGCTCGTTACCGCTTTTAACGTGCCCAAAGATGTCGCGGGGCCGATTGGAATTTACCAAGTTACCGGCCAGGCCTTGCAGTTTGGCGGATTGACAGGAGTGTTACAACTGTTGGCCCTACTTAGTCTTAATTTGGCGGTAATTAACATTCTGCCCATTCCGGCTTTGGACGGCGGCAGATTTTTTCTGGTGCTAGTTGAGGCGGTGGTGGGAAGAAAAAGAATTGTTAAGGTCGAGAAAGTTACCCAATCGATCGGCGTGGCCTTCATTTTAGGGTTAATTGTTCTCATTACCATCAACGATCTCTCCAAACTGTCCTTAATCCAAAGCTTCTTTAAAAATTTTCCCCGGCTTTTTTAGAATTTTTGTCACAAAACTATGCTCGAGCAGTTTTTTGTGACAGAATAAATTTGACAGATGATCTATAATTGTAGAAGAAATTAAAAAGGCGTTGAGTTTGGTTTCCCGCCAAACGAAGCTGATTGCAAATAAGCAATACGGGTAAGCCCGTGATAGCAGTAATAAGATGGTTGGTTGGAAGTTTAGTTAGTTGGTTAGTTTGAATTTTACTAACTAACTAATTCACTAATCTTCTAACTAACTCGCAAAGGTGGTACCGTTCTGAGCTTGTCGAAGAACCCTTGTCTGATCATATTTTTTGTGATTGGGCAGGGGTTTTTTAATGGCTAGATGTTTTACAAATAATTCCTTCTCCGTTAGGAGAAGGTTAGGATGAGGTGAAATATTTGCTGATTTACAACCTCACCCTCGCCCTCTCCTAAAAGGAGAGGGAAAATAGGAGTTAAATTAATTTTATGGCAACCATTGATGATTTTTTAAAATTAGATATTCGAGTCGGTAAAATACTAGAAGCGGAGGATTTTCCCGAGGCAAAGAAACCAGCCTATAAACTGACGATCGATTTTGGTGGAGAAATCGGCCAAAAAAGATCAAGCGTGCAAATCGTTAACCACTATAAAAAAGATGAATTAGTTGGTAAACTGGTTTTAGGAGTGGTTAATTTTCCAGCGAGACAAATCGGGCCTTTTGTTTCGGAGGTTTTAACGCTGGGTGTGCCGGATGAAAATGGAGATTGTATTTTAACAGTTCCGGATAAAGATGTAGCTAAAGTTGGAGGTAAGCTATTCTAGCTGTCATTGCGAGTCCTGTACCGTACGGTACAGGACGTGGCAATCTCAAAGTAAAGCAGATTGCTTCGTCTTGTTCCCTCGCTTTGCTCGGGACAAACCTCGCAATGACAAATTAAATATATGAATGACAAATTTGCCAAAAAATTCTTAACGCCAAAATCAGAGGATTTTGCCAAGTGGTATACGGATGTAATTTTAAAAGCAGAGTTGGCTGATTATGCTCCAGTCAAAGGCTGTATGGTGATTCGGCCCTACGGCTATGTTCTTTGGGAAGGCATCCAAAAATATCTAGACGTGCTGATTAAGGAACGCGGCGTGCAAAATGCCTATTTTCCCATTTTTATTCCGGAGAGGCTTTTAAATTTAGAAAAAGAACACGTCGAAGGTTTTGCACCTCATTTAGCGGTTGTTACAATTGCCGGCGGTGAAGAATTGAAAGAAAAATTAATTGTGCGGCCAACGTCAGAAACAGTGATGTACGAAATGTATAAAAAGTGGACCCAGAGTTACCGCGATTTGCCGATTCTTATTAACCAATGGAATAACGTTATCAGGTGGGAAAAAAGGACCTATTTATTTTTGCGAACCTCGGAATTTTTATGGCAGGAAGGCCATTGCGCACACCAGACGCACGAAGAAAATATGGACACGGTTTTATGGGCGCTTAATGCTTATCAAAAAACTTATCAGGAACTTCTTGCTATGTATGGAATTGCCGGAGTAAAAAGTAGCGCCGAAAAATTTGCCGGTGCTGATAAGACTTTCACTTTAGAATTCTTAATGCCGGATGGCAAGGTACTGCAGGGGGGTACATCTCACGATTTAGGACAGAATTTTGCGAAAGCTTTTAACTGGACAGTACAGGGTAAAGACGGATCGAAATTATATCCGCACCAAAATAGTTGGGGTTTATCAACTCGAAGTATCGGCGGGTTAGTTATGGCGCATGGGGATGATAACGGCTTAGTTTTACCACCGGCCATTGCGCCAATTCAGATAGTAATAATTCCGATTCCGGGATCGAGTAAAGAAACATTTGTTTTTGCCAAGGGCTTAAAAACGGACTTAAAAAACTTAAGAGTTTTTATTGACGACAAAGAAGGAGAAACCGCAGGTTTTAAATTCAATAAGTGGGAATTAAAAGGGGTTCCGATAAGAGTAGAAATAGGCGACAAGGAAGCCAAAGATAAAACCCTAACAGTGGTACTTCGCCATAATGGTAAAAAATTAAACTCTACCGTTTCCGAATTACAAAAACTTCTTGATCAGATACAAAGCGAGCTTTTTGCAAGGCATAAAAAGTTTACAGAAAAAAATACCCATATTATCGATTCCTATGAAGACTTTAAAGATATCATGAAAACAAAAAAAGGTTTTATCAAAGCCATGTGGTGTGAAGATGCTGTTTGTGAGGCAAAAGTAAAAGAAGAAACGAAAGCTACGACAAGATGTTTACCTCTTGATGCTAAAGAAGTCAAAGGCGGAAAGTGTATTTACTGCGGAAAAACTGCTAAACACCGTTGGTATTTTGCGCAAAGTTATTAACATCACTAAGTTCCACAGTC
>CAYJSC010000023.1:0-7998 GCA_964372475.1 uncultured Gammaproteobacteria bacterium
AATAAAGGCTTTGTGCGCCTCGGTAAAGGGGAGATCGGAATACTCCGCAAGATAGGCTTGATAAAAACCCGCTTTTTTACAAAGATCGACGGTATTTTCAAACTGCTCTTTGGTTTCTCCCGGAAATCCGACTATTATATCCGTACTTAATTGTACATTCTTAATTATTAATTTTAAATTTGAAACGAGTTTTAAATATTCATCGTGCGTATACCATCTATTCATTCTTTTAAGTACAGCGTTATCTCCCGACTGTACCGGCAAATGAATACTTCTGGTAATTTTTTTGTTTCTGGCAATAGTATCAATTAACTCGTCCGAAAAATCCCAAGGGTTAGAAGAAATAAAATCAATTTTTTCCAAGCCTTTTATTTTACATAGTGTTTCTAGTAAGTATGGAAAAAGTGTAGGAATCCGATAACGACCGAGATGTTTAACATAAGTAGTTTTCACCTCACCCTTACCCTCTCCTGACAGGAGAGGGGATAGGGGTGAGGTTTTTTGTTGAGCGCCTTTTTGAAAGTATTTACCGGCATCAATATCTCTCAATACTTGTACATTTTCCTCACCGATTATCAAATCCGCCCCATAAGAATTAACGTTCTGCCCTATCAAAAGAATCTCCTTGTATCCTTGTTTTGCTAACTCTTTTACTTCGGCAACTATTTCTTCAAATGGCCTACTAATTTCCCTGCCTCTGGTGAAGGGTACGATACAAAAAGTACAGAAATTATTACAACCATTACTAATAGGAACCAAGGCTCTTTTTCCTACTTGCCTTATAGGCGTGTAATCAAACCCAACCTCTTCTATCGGCAAAAACTCATCGACTCCTGGCATTCTTTTCTGCAAAATCTTTAACATCTTGCCAGTCTTGTCTCTTGCTGCCATACCAATCATACACCCCGTAACTATTATTTTTGGTTTTGAATTTTTTTTATCCTCCGAAGCTTTAGCGAAGGAGGAAGTTTTTAATTTCTGCAAGTTATGCACTAGCCCGTACACCCTATTCTCTGCCGATTCACGAATCATACAGGTATTGATAATAATATGATCAGCAATCTTCATTGTTTTGGCTCTAGTAAAACCACGCGCTTCGTAGGCAGCCGATATTCTCTCGCTATCCGCTTCATTGGCGGCGCAACCAAAAGTTTTAACGAAATATTTCATGGCGTAAGTATAACAAATTTTATAAATCTAGGACCAATTTTTGAAACTCGAGAGCATGATTATAATCAGGGTATTCACTTAATGATTCGTCTAAATATCCTCCAATTGCTCTTGCGGCTAAAACAATTTTTAATTTTACAAAATTATATTTTCTTTTTTGCAGTTGACTAAAAATACTTTTGGCCAATATTGGGGTTTTTAATACTGAGTAAACCCGCTGAATAAGATATGCTATATCATAGTTTTCCACTCCTTCGATCGCAAAGTGTTCTCCATCTATCAGACCAAGTTGTCCAGATTTCAGTTCCATTAAATGCCAAGGGGTAAAATCACCATGACGAGGTTTTTGAGAAAGTTTAGGTGCATTTTCGACTACTACTTTTAATAATTTATTTATTTCAAATTTACTAATAATTATCTTTGGAATATCTTGATACCAAAGTTTGGTTTTGAGAATAAAACTATCATGATGATTATTGTTTGAATCTACGTTATGAGGGTTTAAATTTATATTTTTAAGATTTTGAATTTGCTCAGTAAAATCGATAATATTAGTGATATTTCGTATTAAAGCATCTGATATTTTTTGTTTCACTGTTAAATTCGCCAACATTTCCCCCTCTAGCCGGTCGGTTATTAAATAAAATAAATTATTTTGAAAGAATCCAGAATCATAGTTTTGAGGAACCCAAAAAAGAGAATTGGCTCGCTTAACTTCTTGATTATACTTTTCATTCCAAGCATATTCGTTTTCTGTTAATAAACTTATGCCTTTACTTGTTGCGAGCTTTAAAAAATATCTTTTCCCGTTTTTATCTAAATATCCCAAGACGTGTCTTGCGCCAGACCAAATTTTTTGGACATGATATTTTTTCTTAAAAAAATCGGCAGCTTCTTTGAGGTTTATCTCTGCTCCCAAACGGTAATCATATAATTTATTGTCTTTTCTTATGGTGAATGCCTTTAGATTCTTCATGTGTTGAGTATAACAAAAAAACAAACCGCTCCCAAAATTTGGAGCGGTTGTTTATAAATCGCGTATCACGGTTATCTCACAGCTTTTTTCAAAGCTTTTCCTGCGGTGAAACCTGGAGTTTTTCTGGCAGGAATACTTATCTCGGCGCCAGTTTGCGGATTTCGTCCTTTTCTCGCGGCTCGGGATCGGACAGAGAAGGTACCAAATCCTGTCAGAACAACCTTCTCACCTTTTTTCAAAGCGTCTCTAACGGCATCAAGAACTGCTTGGACTGATTCTCTGGCTGCTTTATTGGTAAGACTTACTTTTTTGGCAACGAGGTCAACTAAATCTGACTTTGTCATTTTGTTCACCCCCTTTCTTTCTGAAGAATTTCTAAGCAGGCCTACCTACTTTCGGGGCAGATTTTATTGATTTTACGAGAAGTTTTGAAGAACCTGCCTTGTTCCGCTTAACGGAACACTATCACGCTTAGCGTGATGCAAAATATTTTATAGCTTGTCATGAAGCCCTTGTCAAGGGGCACCTTATAATTATTATTGTCACTACGGTAAATTCTGTTTAGAGGCAATAGAATAGATTGTTTTGACAACCAATTACTACTTGGCGATATCCATCGCCCGGAATTCTCTGATTACTGTAACCTTGATTTGACCGGGATAGTTTTTAATTTTTTCCTTAATCTCGCTGGTTATTTCATGAGAAATAATGATGGCTTCGTCATCGCTTACTGCCTCGGGTTTAACAATCACTCTTAATTCTCTACCGGCTTGAAAGGCAAAAACATCCTCCACGCCTTTTTTGGATTTGGCAATAGTTTCTAAGTCGGTCAATCGCTTGACGTACGCATCGTAGTCTTCGTACCTAGCTCCGGGCCTAGACCCAGAAATGGCGTCGGCAACATAAACTAATATTGCTTCCACGGAATTAAACGGTACGTCTTCGTGGTGAGAAGCGACGCAGTCGATGACGGCTTGCGGTAAATGATATTTTTGTAAAAGTTCCACGCCGAGTTGAATATGCGTACCTTCCTCTTCCGTAATAATTTTTCCAATATCGTGTAAAAGACACCCCAGCCGTACGGTATTAACGTCAGCTTTCGTTTCGGTAGCAAGGGCTACCCCAATTTTGGTTTCTTCCATAGTGTGAGAAATCATATTCTGACCGTAGGAAAAACGATATTTGAAACGACCTAGTAAGGCGATAATATCAGCGGGTAAATTATAAACGCCGACACTATGACAAAGTTTTTCCCCTTCCGAAAACATGATTTTTTCGATGTCTTTTTTGGTCCGCTCCACAATCTCCTCAATTTTTTGCGGTTGAATCCTTCCATCGGCAATCAGTCTTTCCAATGCAACGCGCGCAATTTCCCTACGTACAGAATCAAAACTCGATAGCCGGATAACGTTGGGGGTATCATCTAAATCGACATCGACACCAGTGGCTTGTTCGAGAGCCCGTATATTCCTTCCCTCTTTACCGATAATTCGGCCTTTCATCTCTTCGTCGGCGATTTTTACTGAAGAAACTGTGTATTCTGCGACATAATCGGTCGCCGCGTGCTGCATCGCCTCCACGAGAATGTCTCGCGCTCTTTTGGTCGCTTCTTCCTTGGCTTCATTCTCTGCCTCGCGAATTTCTTTCGCAACTTCTTCTTTTAACTTATCGCGGGTTGCGTCCAGGATTAATTTTTTGGCTTCATCCTTAGTTAAGTTAGCAACTCTTTCTAGTTTCGCCAGCTGTTCTTGTTTAATTTTTTCTAATTCCCGAATTTTTCCTTCTAATTCCTGCTGTCTGACGCTGAATTGTCTTTCCCGTTCTTCAATAGCTCCACTTTTATGATCCAGGTTTTCCTCTTTTTCCGCTAGGCGTTTCTCCAGATCCAGAGACTCGCTACGCAGTTTTGCCAATTCTGCCTCGACGTCTTTTTTAATTTTTAAAGCTTCTTCTCTGGCGTTAAAAATAATTTCCCTGGCTTCCTGCTGGGCTTCAACCAGTGCTTCTTTAGGAATCGCAATTGAGGGTTGAGTAGTAGTACTAGAAATAGTTGTACTGGATCCGGCAGACTTCTTCTGTTGTTCTTGTTGGGCTAGTTGTTTTTCGATTTTTTGTAAGGTATCGAGAATCCTTTTGAGCATATCAATCATAAAAATACCTCCGTCACTAGTTTCTAGTGTTTTAAATTACAAATGGTAAATTAGAAATGGAAAAAATTTCCCTACTTGCGAGGGCAATGCAGTGATAGATATGGAGACAAACTTTTTTTTGACATTAATTAACCTATTCTGCTTCCTTTATAATTTAGCATCTATAATTTAGAACGTTTTCATTTTAGTCTTTTTGAACCTTGGTGTCAATTGCGATTTTAATCGTTTCGTAGTCGAATCCTCTTTGCAATAAAAAACGGTAGATTTTTTCTTTTTTAGTATTTTTATCCAGGCTTTGCCACCTTGGTAGCCTTTTGGTTAAAAGACCAAGGGCCATATTTAGATCATTAGTTGCAGTATCTTGGTTTTCTAGAACTTCGTCGATGAGATTTTTTGCCACCCCTTTTTGCAAAAGCTCAAGCTTAATAACGCGTAGGCTTTTCCCCCGAAATTGCTGTCTTTGGTTAAACCACCATTTAATAAAATTTTCGTCGTTTATTTGGCTTAGATTTTTTAATCTCGTGATAACTTCGGAAATTAGTTTTTCACAGGCTTTAGGATCTAAGTTAATATCGCGGGCTTTGAATTTAATTTTGGCAATTTTATTTTTAAGATGGGTTTCGATTTCTCTTTGGCTTCGCGGACGGACCGAGAGAAAATAGAGAGCGCTATCTAAAAGAATTTCTTTTAAAGACGTTGAAACTAAAGTATGAATTTCGTCAGGGTTTAAAACCGTTCCTATTTTCAATCCGGCTTTAATGGTAAGTTCCGCCGACATGCCTATTAAAAATTTTCCGTCGACGAATAGATTTACTCTTTTGGGATTATTTTTTTGAAAAACCAGAGCCGTAATTTCCATAATACTATTGATATTATATACTTTAAACGATAAACAGTTAGTATCTCGAGATACTTTTTGTTTATGGTAAAGCGAAATAAGTTTTGTATGCTTCTTCATTCTCAATCCTGATCGCCGTAATTAATTTAATCTCATGGGTTAGATCGTAGTAATTTTTTATCATCTCTATTTCTTTTTTGCACGGATACGGATAAAGGTAAACACTTTCTTGAAACTGTACGAAACCAAAACGTAGAAGTGTTTTTCTGATTGCAATCCGTAAATTTTTCTTTTTATTAGAAATATCATAGAGAACAAAACGCCAATAATGGTCCCATTTTTTCGGCTTTTCAAAAGATAATTCGTCCATGCCTAATCGTAAAATTTCATATGATCCTTGCTCTGTCAGTTGTATTACTTCGCCTTCTTTTTCTTTTTTAATATTTATTAATTGTCGTTTTTCCAAACGTCGAAGAGATTGACGCAGATAATGGAAATTAAAGGACTTCCAAGAAGGATATTTATCGCGACTAGTTAATAGAGGTCTAAAAATAACTGTCGCCTTTGGCGCAAAAATTAGACTTCCGAAAAAGGCGATGTAAAGAAGTACATCTTTAATCTTGGTATAACGGACGTTTGCTTCTTGCTCTTTTTCTTTTTGTCTTTTTTCAGCCAAAAGCTGAACAATGGTACTTATGGTTTTTTGGTCAAGGTTCACAGTAAACAGTTTTTATCTCGAGATATTTTTTGTGTATTTTGCTTATCGATCTAATTTCCGATTTGGAGTTTGTTATTCTTCTTTTTTGTTACTCCTCTTCGATCCCCACTTCCAACTTTGGTTTCCCCTGCCCGGATTTCACCTGTTTCCAAATCGCTTCGACTATCTCTTTGGCAATCTTTGGGTTTTCTTTCAAAAAAATTTTAGCTGCCTCGCGCCCTTGACCCAGCATGTGTTGTTCATATTTTAGAAAAGCACCCGATTTAGAAATCACACCCAACTCAAGGCCTACATCAATAATACCGGCCTCTTTGGAAATTCCATCGCTGGCCATAATATCCATTTCGGCGATTCGAAACGGCGCGGCAACCTTATTTTTCACCACTTTTACTCTTGTTCTATTACCAATCACTTTATCGCCATCTTTTATCGATTCGATTTTTCGCGTATCGAGACGAACCGAGGCATAAAATTTTAAAGCTAACCCCCCGGGAGTTGTTTCCGGATTGCCAAACATTATGCCAATCTTCTGACGCAGTTGATTAGTAAAAATAGTGATTGTTTTTGATTTAGAGATAACGCCGGTGAGTTTTCGCAGTGCTTGCGACATAAGTCTTGCCTGCACGCCCATCATCGAATCTCCCATCTCTCCTTCTATCTCGGCCCTAGGTACCAAAGCGGCTACCGAATCAATTACAATGACGTCTAGCCCGCCGCTTCTGATTAAAGTTTCGGCAATTTCTAGCGCCTGTTCTCCCGTATCGGGCTGTGAGACAAGTAGCTCGTCTAATTTTACCCCAATGATTTGCGCCCAAAGCGGATCAAGCGCGTGTTCAGCATCAATAAATGCCGCTGTTCCCCCGAGTTTTTGCGCCTGCGCAATAATACTTAAACAAACAGTGGTTTTACCTGATGCTTCTGGACCAAAAATTTCGACCACCCTTCCTTTGGGCAAACCACCGACGCCAAGAGCAATATCTAGCGCCAGAGATCCGGTCGGAATAACATCGACTTCCATTTTCGTATTAGAATCCCCCAACTTCATGATCGCACCCTTGCCGTATTGCTTCTCGATTTGCTCCATGGCAAGTTTGACGGCAGAAAGTTTAGGATCATTACTGTGGGACGAAGAATTTGGTGTAGGGGTTTTCATACCACTCCTTTTTTGGGCAGCACATTAATTACTTTGTAACTGTAGCAAATAATATGTTAAAATTCAATACGTAATAAGTTATTGGCTTATTTACGGGGAGTAGTTCAGCAGTAGAACGCTCGTATGGGGTACGAGAGGTGGCAGGTGCAACTCCTGTTTCCCCGACAAAATATTTAGTTGAAAACCTTAAAAATTGTGAGCCAATGTTAGTAACTTGCCATCAATGCGGTTCTGTTTTTCACCGATCCTTAGGTAGGATCAGAGAGACGAATAAGTTCCGATGGAAAACATACTGCTCTCTTAGGTGCCAAAGTAAGGCTAAGAACAAACAACTTCTACAAAAGTGCTCAAGGGTGGGTTGTTCTAACAACTTTTATAGATCAAGAATAGATCTTAAAAATTACAACAACATCTACTGTTCCCAATCGTGTGCAGCAACGGTTAATAATTCCAAATATCCCAAAAGGCAGGCTTTTGTTAAAAAGTGTGCTTTTTGCAATAAAAAATTTGTTGGCAGAGATCAGAAAAGATTATTGATGATTGGTTGTACGCAAGAAAAATAAAACATGAAAGAAATGTCCCTTATCCAAAAAGTAATGGATATAGAGCAGATTTCATTGTTAATAATTATTGGATTGAGTTTTTTGGATTGGCGGGCCAACTAAAAAGATATGATGAGTTAAGAATACAAAAACTGAAGTTAGTGAAAAATCTAAAATTAAAATTTATCGCAATCTACCCCAGAGATCTTTTTCCAAAAAATAATCTAGAAGAAATTTTGAAGTTAATTATTGAGAAAACGCAAAAATTTTAAAGTTTATGTAGTTATAACTTCTAGACAACAGTGCTCGAGGTCAAGGTTTACCTTCGCTTAATTTTAATTCAACTACATCCGCGGCCATTTTACTACCGTTAAATTTGGACATTTGATTTCTAAATGATTCAATTTTATTTTCATACTGCTCACCATCTTGCAAAACGCTTTCGGTAGTT
>CAYJSC010000024.1:0-7859 GCA_964372475.1 uncultured Gammaproteobacteria bacterium
TTTTGGTGAAAAAATACCCTTTCGTAGTCATACCCCGTCTGATCGGCAGACAGGCGAAAACGTTTTGGTTCTTGACACATATCCATGACCATGGTACCATGACTATGGTTATCATAATTAGGAGTGATAATATGCAAACAATAGTCTCAAAATCACAATTTAAGCCGCAAGTTTTAGAATATTTGCGCTTGGTGGAAAAAAGCAGGAAAGCGCTTATTATTACCCATGCGGGTAAACCTGTCGTGCAAATTATCCCTTATTCGGAAGATCCTAAAAAGCAGTTGGAGGCCCTACAAGGGAGTTTAATCTATTACAAAAATCCTTCTAAACCAGTGGGAATCGACGAATGGGAGGTTCTTAAATGATTGTTTTAGATACCCAAACATTAATTTGGTGGATATGTTCACGCGAGAAATTATCAAAAAAAGCCGCTGATTACATCGAGAAATATGTTAATGACAAGGAAATTTTAGTTTCATCAATTAGTATTTGGGAAATAAGTTTCTTGATAAAAAAGGGTCGGCTTGCATTTACTATGGATTTAGACAGCTGGATTCAAAAAGTGGAAGATTTACCCTTTCTCCAATTTATACCAGTTGATAATAATATAGCAACAAAATCCATCTTTCTACCCGAACCTCTTCATTCTGATCCGGCAGATCGCATTATTATTGCTACAGCAATCCGGGAAGGCGCGATTATAGTAACGAGCGATAAAAAAATTCTTCACTATCCTCATGTAAAATCGGTGTGGTAAAAATCCCTTGGGATAATATCCTTTCGCAGCCTTATTTCTTAAAAAAATACCTCAAGGCCGGGATTTTTTAGTGGAAAAAGGTGGTTGCGAAAAATTTCCAAAAGAAGTAAAATAATGCTACTTTAAACGAAAGGTGGTCTTAAATGAGTGGTAAAAAAAGTCAAAAGTTTAGCCTCTGCTAAAGCTTCGGCGGACAGGCAAAAGTCGCGCCTTCGTCCGGCTTCGCCGGAGTACAGCGGGCAAGCAAAAGTCAAAAGTGAACCGAAAAGGGAAAAACCTACTTCGAAGCCTAAAGTAGTTAAGTCTGTAAAAAGCCCTAAATCCTCCAAGGAACCGCAAACCATGGAAGAACTTCTCGCCCAGACGAGTTACCAAATTCATGGTTTAAAACGCGGTAGTTTTATTGACGGTACAATTAAATCCATTTCCGGCAAAGAAGTGTTAATCGATGTGGGAGCCAAAACCGAAGGTATTGTTTCGGAAAGAGAAATTCCCTATATCCGCGATTTTATTTCGCGCCTTAAGGTTGGCGATAAGCTTACCTGCTATATTGTTTCTCCAGAAAACGAAGAAGGTCAAGTGGTCTTGTCTTTAAGAAAAGCGAGCGCCGAGCAAAACTGGGAACATTTATATCGGGCTCAGAAAGAAAGATTAACCATTGATGTCAGAGGGACAGAGGTAAATAAAGGCGGTTTGATTGTGGAGTTTCGCGATCTCCACGGTTTTATTCCTGCTTCACAGATGGATATTACGCACGCGGCCAATATGCAGGATCTGATCAATAAAATTATTTCCGTTAAAGTCGTCGAAATTGATCGGAAAAACAATCGTTTAATCTTTTCCGAAAGGTCGGTATCTTCAAAGGCCCAAAAAGAAAACGTCCAAGAGATCCTAAAGAAAATTAATATCGGTGATAAATGCAAAGGAAAAGTAACCGGAGTGGTCCAATTTGGTATTTTTGTGACTTTAACTAGCCCCGAAGCCGTTAAAAACATGGAAGGATTGGTTCATATTAGTGAAATAGCTTGGGAAAAGGTGTTTAATCCCGCTGACTATTTTAAATTAGGCGACATCGTCGAGGTAGTTATTTTAGGGGTGGAGGAAAAAACTGGGAAATTAAATCTTTCGATTAAAAAACTCTTGCCGGATCCGTGGCAAAGCTTAGCCAAGATGTATCAAAAAGACCAGGTGGTAAGCGGGAAAGTGACAAGGGTCAGTCCGTACGGTGTCTTTGTCGAGATCGAAAAAGGGATTGAGGGCCTTTTACACGTTAGTAAGATTCCCGCCGGTCGCGAATTTACTCCCGGCGAGCCGCTTGAGTGCATGATTGAATTGGTTGACGTTGACAAACACCGAATCAGCCTTTCATTATTACCGACGGAAAAACCAATTGGCTATAAGTAGATTTCCACGATGTTGTACAACTGTTGACAACTTGTTAATAAAAAGATAAAATCTTCTTATTATGACTATTTTAAATTCTGCTGATTTGAGAAATAACTTGGCGCAAGTGGTGGAAACCGTAGCTAAAAACAAAAAACCGGTGGTTGTAGGCCGTTTTGGACAGCCCAAAGCCGTACTTATGGACATTATAACCTACAATTGGCAAAAACAGGTTTTAAATCTGCTGAAAAAAATCCATAAGCTTAGTTCGGCTGAAATCGAAACTTTGAATATTCTTCTAGACGATAAGGCTAGAAATGCCCTTTTTGTCGGATTGGAAGAAAAAGACAATAGAGAAGTTGTCAGCCTAGCTCAATTTCTTAAGGATTAACCAATGTACAATGTAGTCCTGACTAAACAAGCAGTTAAACAGTCCAAAAAAAGAGGACAAAAGTTTAAAAAAGAAGTGAGGAAAATTTTACAAAACTTAAGTCTAAATCCGTATCCGTTGATCGCTCAAAGACTTTCCGGCAAGCTTAATTTTCTCTATTCCTATCATTTTAGTTTTTCCGGTGGTGCTTTTAGATTGGCATACTCGATTGACGGAAAAAATAAAGAGATCACAGTTATAGCGTTAGGTCCAAGAGAAAATTTTTATGAGGTTTTAAAACAAAAACTGAGTTAAAATAAATCATGTATAAACCCACCCTTTTTTTCTTATTTTTCTTTCCTTAATTACTGCAGGCTCTCTTCTTTTGAATATTAAACTTCTTGCCGACCGTCATATTTCAAAACAACTGGTTTTGCTTTGAGAACGATGTCTCCAAGGCTGGCTTTTCCAAAAGCAAAACCTGCAACTAAACACAGATTGACAAATATCTATTGATTGTTATAATGGCGTTATAACATGGGAGATTTATGACACAAAAAATTATTAAAGTAGGAAATAGCGCTGCAGTCCTTCTCCCCGCGGTTTTTCTTAAAGAAGCTAACATGAAAATTGGTGATGAAATAGCCGTGGAATACAATGGTAAAATCAAAATGTTTTTTGGCAAGCCAAAGGAATTGGCTGACAAAACCACACTAACACCAGAGTTTAAGGAATGGTTAGATAGAACAATGGAAGAATATAATGCAATTTTGAAAAAACTAACTCGGTTGGATTAAAAAACACTCGCGAAAATGCTAAAATACTCTTAAAATATGTCTAAGAATTCTTCCGTTTTTGTCTGCCAGCAATGCAGCTATAATTCCCCCCAATGGCTTGGTCGGTGTCCCAATTGCCAAAGCTGGAACAGTCTGGTAGAGACAATAATAGAAGTAAAACGTAATAATCCCACTTCGTCCCGCGGGGCTGGACTTCGTGGGACAAGTAAACCACAAAAAATTTCTGAGATCTCATTAAAAGAAATCCAACGAATTTCAACCGGTCTTGAGGAATTCGACCGGGTATTAGGCGGAGGAGTGGTACCCGGGTCAGTTATTCTTTTAGCGGGTGATCCAGGAATTGGTAAATCTACCTTACTCCTTCAAGTCTGCGGTAAACTTTCTGGCTTATATATATCTGGTGAAGAATCGGTTACCCAGGTAAAAATGCGGGCCGAAAGATTGGGCTTAGGGGATTCAAAAATGCAGTTAATGGCCGAAAACGACACGGATAATATTTGTATGCAGATAGAGCAAGAAAGCCCGCCAATAGGGATAGTTGATTCGATCCAAACCCTAGAAACTGTTGATTTATCGGGAATGGCCGGAGCAGTCGGACAAGTAAGAGAATCGGCGAGCCGTTTAATTAGAATTGCCAAAGAAAATACTATACCTATTATAATAGTCGGCCATGTTACCAAAGAAGGGACCATTGCCGGACCTAAGGTTTTAGAACATCTAGTGGATACAGTTTTATACCTAGAGGGTGAAAGATTCCAATCGCTTCGTATTCTGCGCTCGCATAAAAACCGATACGGCCCGGTGGACGAAGTGGGAGTTTTTGAGATGGACGATCGCGGTATTAAGGAAGTAAAAAACCCGTCTGAACTGTTTCTTAATTCTCCTGTTACCAAAAAGACTGATAAAAACGTCACTACGGGGTCGATAATTACGTGTACGATGGAAGGAACGAGGCCGATTCTAGCCGAAATCCAAGCCCTCGTCATTGCCTCAAAGCTGACGATGCCCAGACGGGCCGTAACCGGCGTCGATTTTAACCGATTGCAGCTCATTCTGGCGGTTTTACAAAAAAAGCTCAATCTGCCGCTTTACGCCTGTGACGTCTATCTCAATGTTGCCGGGGGCCTAAAAATCAGTGAGCCGGCAGCGGATCTTGCCTGTGCAGTCGCCATAATATCGTCTTATAAAAATAAACCGCTTCCAAGTAAAACGTGTGCGATAGGTGAGATCGGACTTCTTGGTGAGCTTCGTAGGGTAGGGAATTTAGAAAAAAGGATAAAAGAAGCAAATAGGCTCGGGTATACCAATATTATTTCTTCTAACCAGTTTTCTTCCATCATAGAAGCGACCAAGAACATTTAAAAATTTCTTACTCCACAACAATCCCATAGTTTAAAATATTCCTCTATCCACAACTTATCCACACCGTAATTTTAAATTTTAAACTTTATATTTTAATTGTTACAATAGCTTAAACACACGTCTATTAACTATAGGTCTTCATGTATTACGTCTCTTATTTACCTATAGGATTGAAGTACTTGACAAGTTATGTTACAATCAAAAATAGAGTTAGTCTTGGGAATGAAAAAAAGTAAATCTCGGTCAGGATGATTTTGACGAGTAGCAAAATCATCCAGGCGAGGTGGCCGAGCGTAAAGGAAAATTATGAGCAATATTTGGAAATTTCTTCTGTCTTTGGTGGTCAAGAAAAGAAAAAGGACTTTTGGTCAGGAAAGCACTTCAAGACAGGCCAGAGAACAAATTAAACTATTGAAAGCAAAGGGATTAAGATTGCCAATTGTGACATTATAAAGAAATAATCCTCCTTCGTCCGCCAGCTGGCGGACTACGGAGGATGAGAGAGAGTAATACTAAAGTAAACTCTCTCAACAACAAAATAGAGCATCACTATCGCTAGTCTTGGGAGATCTACGAGTAGTAATGCTCTTTATTGCTACAAATCACCAGGCAGGTGGTGATCTGAAGGTCTATTAAAAATAACTAACACTAATTATTTTTTTTGTCAAGAAAAAATCTCGTGCGTAAAACTGCCCCATTAGCGCACCGTAACGACTCTAAATAAACCCTGAAAATGTATACTCTTTCTTTCCAGCGAAGCTGGTCTAGAAGGAGTTATACCCGTAACAATTTTAATTATGAGGGTATATTATCGAAAGTTGCTTGTAATGAGCTTAAACATTGTCGCTATTTTTATTTTAGCGTTCGTTACGGCAAATAAGTAAACCATATATTCCATCAACTCCAGCAGCCAAAGTCAGGAACCGAGATAACGGTGACGTTTGGGTTGATTTTAAGCCTTGCTTTGGGTATAATGCTGCGAAATGGAAGATTGGTTAGTTGGTAAATTGATTAGTTGGTAAATTGATTAGTTGGTAAATTTCTAACTAACAAACTAACCAATCTTCCAACTAACCACTCGGCTTTCTCGTGGAGGATAGTGAGTAGGGCAGGCTTACTATCTTCCACCAGGGAGCCGATTTTTAGAAAAATTTTCTTATGAACCTCCAACTCAAAGCCTTTGGCAATACTCTTATTCTTTTTACCTTCGTGGGCTTAACCCTTATTTTTCTTCCTCCGGTTAGTCAGGAAGGGCTGATGTAGATTATTTAATAAAAAAATTATGACGAAAATTACCAAGAAAATTTCTATATGAAATTAATAATTAAAGAATCACCAATTGGCGGCAAGGGTACTTTTGCGGCAGAACGGTTGGCTGCAGGATTTTATCAAAAAACAAATAGAAGACATCGTTTAGCCTCAAAAATCATACCAATGTCGCGCTCGAGCGTGGCGCTGGTATGATTGATGGGCTATAATATAACCATGGCACAAGTAAAAGTTTTCATAACAGGTTATGCCATTTGGCTTGATGATAAAAGACAGAAGGCCTGAGCGAAAGTTCTTAAAATCGCTGATTACATTATCCCCGGACATGGGAAGATGTTTAAAGTAAAAAAATAAACCAATATTTAATCGACCAAATGATTTCTCCAAATCGTATCCGCAATTTTTTGCGAAAAAAGCCTGCCGCCGGGGCCAGAAGGATGTAAATGGTCGCCGCTCATATATTGCAAAAGACCGTTTCCGTCACTTCCCAATGATGCATGGTAGGTGTCGGCGAGGGGATAGCCCTCGCTTGTCGCAAAATTAATAATATTTTCCAAATATTTTTTGATGGTATTGGTCTTGGTTAATTTTCCATCAGCATCCCAATTGAGAACGCCGTCGCCAAAAACATTGGCATTGGGAGCAATAGTTGCCGTCAGGACAATTTTGGTTTGTGGAGAAACCGCTTTTATCGCATTGATCATTTTCGCAATCGTCAACCAGTGTCGATCAATATCGTTTTGTTGATCGCCCCAGGGATTATAGGCAAAAGATTCAATGACAATAATATCTGGGTGTTGTGAAAGAAGTGATGGGTATCTAATCCCCATTTGGTCAAAATCATTAGTTAAGCGAAACAAGCCAAACTCTGCATCAGTGGCCGGGTCGCCGTAATTTAAAAGATTAAATTTCGCCAAGGGATAATATTGTTTCAAAGCGGTTTTTAAATGCCACATTTCTTCTCCCAGTGTTTGAACCATGGAATCTCCTAAAACGGCAATCGTATATGAGTTTTTATTATTTGATTGGGGTAATGGAGGAGGAATGGTTGGTGTAATAGTGGGCTCAACTCTCGAGGTTGATTCTCCCAAAACTGCGGGAGTGGGTGGTTTGTTTTGACTGTTTTTACTTGGAAAATGGCTCATTTTTTCATTCATAATAAGTCGGCGGAAAGAAACCCCGGGCTCATCCGCGACAAAATTTTCCTGGGCAATAATAGTGGTTCTAGGAAAAACGAGAATTATTAAAATTACAAAAGTTACAAGGCGAGCAGGAAAAAGATTCATATTTTATTGTAAGCAGATCCCGCCGCTGGCGTCAAAGATACGGATAAGAAAAATATAAAAAAGAGACAGTTTTGCTATAATTTGGAAATGCGTAATAAAAATTTTCTTATTATTTTTTCACTCTTAGTTTTCTATTTTTGGTATTTCAGCTTTAGTCGAACTATTTTAGGCCCACATTTTCTGACTCAAGGGTTATCATTATCCCAAATCGCTTTTAGCAACATTTTGGGTTTTATGGGAGCTGCTGTTTTAATTCTTTTTAAAACAAAAGCCCGAGCCAAAAATTCTTGGATTTTAGCCCATTTTTTTTCAATATTGTCACTTTTATTATTTGTTAAAATTTTTCACCCACTGCAATTTTATTTAGCAACATTTATTGGCGGTTTCCATCTCTACTTTTTCTTTCTGTTTTATAATATAGCGTATTTTGAAAACACCCCAAAACGCCTAACCGGCCTAGGTTCAGCGTTAATGTTTAGCCTTCCCGCGCTGATTAATATTTTTGCGCCGCTTTTGGCAGGATTTTTAGGGGAAAACAATATGGTTTATGTTTGGGCTTTATCACTGGTTTTCTTTTTGATCTCATTTTGTTTTGTTTTTTGGCAAAAAGATTTTGCGATCAATTATTCTGTTAT
>CAYJSC010000025.1:0-1631 GCA_964372475.1 uncultured Gammaproteobacteria bacterium
CGTGAATATCTTTAACCACTACTGATTTGTCTTTATTTTTTAAAGCCTCAAGGGCTTTTTTTTCTGTTCTTGCTGACGCCTGATATACAGGAAGTCTTTGTTCTTCTTCCATTTCTCTGATAAATAGATGTTTTATATAAATGGTAGTCGTAACTCCAAAATTATTAGCCTTGTCTTCAAGGTAGTTCTTTATTGGAGCGGGTAAATTTATTTTTATTTGTGCTTGTTGCGTACTCATATAAAGTTATTATAGCACCAATTTCAGGACTTTTCAAGGACTTTTTAGGAACTAGTTATCAAGAAAAAAGCTCCATTTTTAGGAGCTTTTTTAAATATCTTGTGTTGCGGGGCCGGAAGTTGCGTCCGGCCTGTGAGATTATGCGAACTGTTTTCTCCAATTACTTGGAGTGTCGGACTATATCTTCCCTGCACCGTATGGTGCAGGGCTTGGCGTATAGTCTCTACGGATCCTACTTTCATATAAATGATTTGGTTTCCTCGGTATTGTCCTTCTCCGCCGGGTTTCACCGATACAGCCAAGTTTTTCACTGAAAATTTCTTTCCAGGAAGCCCATTTTGAGCCTCACGTGCACTCTACACTACCCCGCGTCATTATGGTCTATTGTATGAATTGAGTTGATAAAAGTCAAACAAGTTCGATTGGTGAGGGTTTTTTATCTCTTGAAAAAGTTATTTGCACATAATATATTGGATTTATATACATATTACTACTCTACTTTTATGAGAAAAATACGAGAGAGAAATAATGTTATTCATTTAAGGCTAGATGGTAAAAGCATTTCTGAAATTTCTAAAATATTAGATATTCGCTGGGCTACTGTGAGTAAGTGGTGCAAGGAAATTTTTCTTACAGAAAACCAAAAAAAACGTATTGAAGAAACGGTAAAAAAGAATAGCCTGAAAAAATTAACCATTTATTACGAGCAAAAAAGACAAATCAAAGAAAAATTAGTAAACCAAATATCGACTCAAGCACATAAAGATATTGGTACCCTAACGAAACGTGAATTATTTTTAATGGGGACAGCCCTATACTGGGCAGAGGGATTTAAAAGTAAGGCCGAACACAGGCTTGGTTTTTGTAATAGTGATCCGACTATGATTTTGTTTTATTTGAACTGGCTTAAGAAATGCCTAAATGTGAATCGTAAAAATATTACTTTAAGGATCACTTTAAATGCTGAATATAGAAATAGGGCAGAAGAAATACAAGAATATTGGTCAAAATTTACTAAAATTCCGAAAGATCAATTCACAAGGTCGTTTTTTCAAAACGTAAAATGGAAAAGGATTTATAATAATGAAAAACAATATTATGGCGTTTTGCGAATTCATGCCAAACAAAGTCGTGATTTGCTTTGGAAAACTCTTGCGGAAATTGCAGCTATTAAAAAACAAATTGTCTAGCCATAGCTAAATTGCTTTTTTTTCTCAAGCTCTGGTAAAATCAAATTATAGAAGTTACTAACTAACCAACTAACAAAATATCTAACTAACTATATTGGCAGGGTAGCTCAGTGGTAGAGCAAGCGAATCATAATCGCTGGGTCGCGAGTCCGATCCTCGCCCCTGCTACAATGTAGTTTACATAATTGTAGCCTGCTACTTTT
>CAYJSC010000025.1:1641-3328 GCA_964372475.1 uncultured Gammaproteobacteria bacterium
AGTTAGATGTCACAAAATACTGCTCGAGCAGTAAGTTGTGACATTAAAAAAACAGCTTCCACCACTTTTTCCAATTAGGAATTCTTTCCGGTCGGTCAAAAAATGAAGAGGAAACCGTGGCTTCCCGGGAAGCAATTTTGGTAATTAACTCAGAAGGAATAACCACAACGGCTTCACCCTTTTTAGCCATATTTAATTTCTCCCTGGCTTGTTGTTCAATAAATTCCTGACTTTGGGCCTCGGTTAACGCCTGATTTAATCTACTGTTCTCAGAAAGCTGTCCATCAACTTGTTTTTTAATCACATCAACATCTTTCGTCTTTTGGGTCAAGGAGTAAATAGACCTACTTAGACTTACTACAAGGTAGAGACCCAGAATGAGAAGAAAAAAGTAAACTAGCCGATTTTTAACCATTTTTGTCATTAGTCATTAGATATTTATTCTTGACTCCCAGCCTATTTGATGCTATTATAGGCCTCTATGATTGGGATTGCGCTTGTAGATGCCCACAAAAAATTCTTAGAAAATTTAAAAAACAACCGTCGTGCCTCTGCCACCATTCTAGCATATGGTAAAGACATCAACCAGATTATCGACTTTCTGGCCGAGCGCGCCAAACGCCAAGCCGACGAGGTACAAAAAGACGATCTGGAGACCTTTTTAAACAAACTCTCGCGTGAGGGCTATACGCCCAAATCTATCTCACGAAAAATCAATTCTCTCAAGACTTTTTTTAAGTTTCTTAAAGATCAGGGCTTTATCGATACCAATCCCTCCACTTTGATTACCCATCCGAAGTTTGAAGCCAAACCGCCGAAAATTTTATCCAAAATGGAATACCGCGCCCTAAGAGACGCCTGCCGCCAGGATACCAGAATGTCGGCTGTGGTTGAAACTCTTCTGCAAACCGGTATTAGAATTGGAGAATTGGCCGCACTCACGATGGAATCGGTTAAAAATAGTATCCTGGTCGTCCCGCCGATTGAAAACCATCCGATGCGAGAAATTCCTTTAAATAAGGCGGTAAAACAAGCGCTGGATCGCTATTTGGGTATCCGCCCTCGGGTTTCGGAAAAAACTCTCTTTGTAACTAAAACCGGCCACCCGCTTTTAATCAGAAATATTAGAACCGTCATTGATCGCTATTTCAAAATCGCCGGAATTAAGGCCGCCAAGGTCAACGATCTTCGTCATACCTGGGTGGCTCATCATTTGATGTCCGGAACTTCTTTAGTCATGGTTTCCAAACTGGCCGGCCACAAGCGTCTCTCCACAACCGAAAAATATCTGGACCTAATTAAAGATAAAATGGAAGAAAAAGTAAAACTCGAAGAGCTGTAAAGATTTAAACGTTATAATAGTTATAAAAATTATATCTTGATAACTTCGTCTCCTTCTTTAGCCGCTTGATCGACTTTGATCGCCACGTCCTCGCCTTTTTTAGCTTTTTCTACGGCTTGGTGATCTATTTGCATCGAGGTAATTATCTGCGTAAAATCAGTCTTTTTTCCTTTGATCTTAACCGTATCTCCAGCCTTTAACGGCGCAGTAAGCATCAAGGCCACGACGCCAATTTTATCAAAGTAATGGGCAACTTTGCCAACGCTTTTTGCCATTTTACTCACCGCCTTTCCTAAGAAGTATTAAAAAGCTACTTTGGTGGAGCCGGATGGAGTCGAACCATCT
>CAYJSC010000025.1:3338-7859 GCA_964372475.1 uncultured Gammaproteobacteria bacterium
CTAACCGTTCAAACTTGCAAATTCCTTTCTGGTGCGCTCGAATGGAATCGAACCATCGACTCCTACTTTATGGCGAAGAGAAACTTCGACATGTCGAAAACTCGGTGGAGCCGGATGGAATCGAACCATCTACATCGACTTTATAAGAGTCGCGTTCTGCCGTTGAACTACGGCTCCTCCCGTTCCCGCAATTGTACATTGTAAATTATAAATTGTAAATTTGCCGCTTACAATCTCGCCCTGTGCCCCACTTCCGCTTCCACTATTTCTCGGGAAATACCATATTTAAGCGCGGAAAGTTTTTTAATCATATCGGCCAGTTTGGAACTGCGGGCCCTCTCTTCCGCCACCATATCTTTGGTTAAGTCCAAAGAAAAAGGTGGCACCGGTTCGTTGCCGACGATGGTTTTAATATAGGCATTATATTTTTCAATATTAATTAAATCCGCCTCGGAAAAAGCCGGCTGAAATTCATGCTGTAAATAGCTCGCATCGGAAACTCCCACCCGGAAAGAAACCAGGCTGCCGACGTTACCAAAAACGGCATTTTTCACTTCTTCCTCCATTTGGCCGATAAATTGGTTGGCAACTGTAAGTGATAAATGATATTTTCTCGCTTCCGAGAGAATTGTCGCAAAGTCCGGCGTGGCAAAGTTTTGAAACTCGTCAACATAAAGATAAAAATCACGTCGCTTGGCTTCGGGTACGTCTTGCCGGCTCATGGCTGCGATTAAAATTTTCGGGACCAAAATTAACCCTAGGAAATTGCTGTTTTCTTCGCCGATTTTCCCTTTGGCCAAGTTAACCAAAAGTATTTTTCCTTCATCCATCACACTGCGAAAATTAAAAGCGCTCTTGGACTGTCCGATTATGTTTCGCATTAATTTATTGGTAACAAAACGGCCGAATTTGGAAACGATATAATCTAAGACTTCGCTTTTATGAAAATCCGCGGTCTGGGCAATCTGGTCGGTCCAATAGCGCCGGACGATAGGGTCAGTTACTTTGGGCAGCAGTTCCTGGACAAAAGAAGAATCGGTCAAGCACCGCACAATTTCGACAAAAGTATTGCCTTTTTCGGCCATCACCGTCAACATGGCATTTCGAATGGCGTGTTCAAATCGCGGGCCAATGATACCGGTTTGATGCGGATCGTAAAGCTTATACATTAAGCCCACAATTGAAGAAACAACGTAGTGTTTTTGTTCCTCCGTATCCGCTTCCAACATGTTAAGTCCCATCGGTCGCTCCGTGTCGGAAGGATCAAAGTAAATTACGTCCTCGGCCCTCTCGGGAGGAATTAATTCTAATAATTTCTCGATGGTGTCATGAGGATCAATAAAACCCACGCCTTTGCCTTCTTTAATGTCTTGCAAAATCATTTGTTTTAAAAGCTCCGATTTTCCCGTTCCGGTTTTACCAATAATATAGATGTGACGGCGACGGTCGTCTTCGGAAATATATACTGGTTTGGTAATACCTCGATAAATGCTTTTACCTAAGTAAGTGCCGCTTGTACCAATCTCTTGAGGCGCCGGCGCCCTCTTCGATAAAAGCCAATGAATATGGGGTGTTTCGACCGTTTTATTAGGCAGATGAAAGACAGTTGCCAGTTCCTCGGAATTTAAAACCGAAGCCTTACCTAAAATCGGAAAATAGCGGTAAATAAAATCGACCATAAATGCGCGTTTGAAAAGATGGCGGTTTTTCGTAAAAACATTGTGATCGCCTGAAAATTGTTCAAACGATCCGATTAAATTATTAAGGTGGGCTTCCGCAGCTTCCTTGCTCGTAGAAGATACCGCCAGACGTATTACCGTTTTGAAACCTGGTTTGGAACATTTGGCATCAATCGCTTCCAAAACTTTGGGATCAACTGAGTATTTCGCGGATTCAGGGTTGGCTTCTCTTTTTTTTACCTTGCCAACATATGCTCGGCCTTTTCCCCGCCAATTACTATCCGTTGGAGCAATTAACACTTGCATCGCCGCGCCCTCACCTTCTCTCATTTTGGCCATAACCGAGGTAATTGATGACAAGGGATCAGTCGGAAGATCTTTATAAACCTTGAGGGGTAAATAATCCGCACTTTTAAGTTTTAAGGAGGTAAAGGCTACCTTTCCTTCTTCGCTGAAAATATTGTATTCCGGGACTTCCTTGATTTCCGCTCCTGGGTAGGCTCCGTGAATCTGTTTTTCAACTAAATCCCTAAGCTTCGTCGGCACGCTGACGTAAAAACGAATGTTCTCAGGAAGAGCCGCAATCTCAAAAGAAAGGTGTTCTTCCGGTTTTAAAAAGGAAAAAACACCAGAGAGTTTTATCGTATAAAGCGACGAAAACATTTGTTCTGCCGCGTCGATTTTAATTTCATTATCCCTCGGAACCGCGATTTGCAACAACAGGTGAGAGAGAGATTTTTCTTCCCGGTTTCTGTTTCGCCACCATAACAGCAAAAAATAGCCAAGCAAAATCAGCCCAGCCAGGGACAGGGTTAATAACACCAGGCTGACAAAAAACATCTCCAGACGATAGGTTAAGTCAGCTAATAAATCGGGATTATTGAGCATATAAATAATTCAAAACTCAAAAGTTAACCTTCGTCCCGAGCTCAGGTCGAGGGAAGGTCAAAAGTGAAAGTAAAAAGTCAAAATTGCTTTTTAATTTTGTCCGCCAATTGGCGGATTGACTTTTGCCCTTTGACATTTGACTTAATTACTCTGTCTCACGATTTTTCCGTGTACTTCTTTTAATTTAACACCAATTAATTGTAATTGCCGATAACACCACCAGGCCAGCCAGGTTACGGAATTCTTCACGTTTTGATGCAGCCTGCGAAAATTTTTGACAATTTTGTAAATTTTTTGATCATCTAGGGGAAGTGTAATTGAAGGCTCAGTTGGAATGGGAACTACTTCACCTGTTACCTCTACGCCTTCGTTTTTAACTATTTCGGGAAGCTCAATCTCGCCTTTGATTTCCTTAACTCCCGCTTCTTTCTCCAATTCGGCCAGTTGTTCTTTTAGCTCTTTGGTGCGTGCCGCGTCCTCTAAGTAAACCTCTTCAAAATTGGGCTGATTCTCTTTACCAAAGGTTGGCGTAGAAATCGGCGACGATACGTCATCCTGTTTAACAAACCTACCGGTCGTATCACGAACCAAAGGAATTTTTGGGTTTTTAGGATTAACATCTTGCGGTTTATTTGGCAGTGTTGACATACGTGTTTTCATTGTAGCAAGAAGTGTCTGCCGGAGCAACCGAATTCACAGACACCAAGTATAAACTCGGCTTGAGCAAAAAAAGCAATAAGGAATCGGTAAATAAGAGCTTTTTAAGTTTGGCAAAAGAGCTGATATTTTGGGCTTGGAGTTTGAGCTTTATGAGAAATAATAAAGATAAAAAGGCTAAACTTGGTTTTTTTCCTTTTAATTTAAGCTGTTTGACCTGCTGGTTTTTTTCAGCATGTTTTATATAAGAGTCATCTCCTGCATCATCAAAACTTCTATCATTTTTAGCGCTTGGGGCTTTTTTTAAGAATAACTCTGGTTGTTCTGGCTGTAAATCGGCATAAGTTTTTCCCTGCTGCCAAACCAAAAAGGCTTTGGCTATATCCGGAGGAAGAAAGAGTAAATCCGTTTTATTTTGATAAGATTCTACCTTGCCAGCTTCTTTTTCACTCGCTACTATAATCGTGGTTGTATTCACAGAATCTACCTCGAGGTATTTTTTGTGTACTGATGGTCCTATTGCTACTTCACTTACCTCTGGAAGTAAAAGCGTTGCGGTCTCCTCGATCGCTACCGCTTGGGTATTTTGTACGCCAACATCAGCCATTACCAAATCCGAGGCAAATTCCCTAAATTTTATTTCTCTTTCTTTATATACTTCAATTTTTGGAGCTACAAATATGTCGGCTTTCGAAGCTGTAGCGTTCATCTGTGGGTCGTGATTTTCTTGCACTACAGTTACAGCAGTTGCTTCTTTAAATCTTGTGTGTATTTCACCCCTTTTTATTTCTAAAGAGATCGGTAGCGCTCTTTCTCCACCACCGCCGCTCGTTGGTAAAAAAGGCGGATCGGAATCGGAATTAAAATCAGGATAAAAACTAGGCCGTTTGTCAAAACCAACTTGGTCCGATGGTTCTGGAGATAAATCGTTTATTGCTAACTGATCACTTATTGCTATTACGTCTCCTGTTGTTTCCGTAAGGGCTGGAGTAAAATCTCCAGTAATCGTGGTAACTGACGTTAACGCCGCCGCTGAAGTGGTCGTAAATAACGCCATATCAACAACTCCTGGGGCGATAAAAGCCAGCGCTAATCCTCCTCGCTCTGCCTTGGAAGGATTTACTGATTCCGTTACAATGCTCGTTTGCGAGGCGGAAACCCCAGAAATGGAACTTGCTCTAAATCCAAAACCTCCCGTTGGCAATACTGGCAATGGATTAATTGGTCTTATCGGTTGAATAATATTTTCTGCTAAATTTTGCGGTGTCGCTACTTTTAATACGTCTTTTGCAAAATC
>CAYJSC010000026.1:0-885 GCA_964372475.1 uncultured Gammaproteobacteria bacterium
TCTTAAGAGATTTTATCTTATTGGAATAAGGAGTTTTTAATTATGAGACAGACTCACCGTTGATTTTTTTAACTAGATCCCTATATTTGGCCGCGGCTTCGAAATCAGTATCGCTTGCTGCCTGTTTCATTAATTTAGTAAATTTACTTACCAATTTTACTTTGTCTTCCGGCAATAACTGCTTTAAATCCAGTGAACTTATATTGCGGTTTATAATTAAATTTTGTTCGTTATTATTTTCTTCAATGAGGCGGCTGCGAATTGATTTAATGATTGTGGTTGGGTCAATATGGTTTTTTTTATTAAAATCTATCTGAATTTTTCTTCTTCTATCGACTTCGGCAATGGCTCTTTGCATCGAGCCGGTCACCTTGTCCGCGTACATTATAATTTGAGCATCAAGGTGCCTGGCGGCCCGACCCATGGTTTGAATAAGCGAAGTTTCACTCCTTAAAAAACCCTCTTTATCGGCATCCAAAATCGCTACTAAGGAAACTTCCGGCAAATCTAAACCTTCACGAAGTAAATTTATACCCACGATAACGTCATACCGTCCTAATCGAAGGCTATCCAAAATATCCGACCTTTCCAGCGTTTGGATATCACTATGTAGATAGTGGACTTTGATTTGCTGTTCCTCTAAATAAAGCGATAACTCTTCGGCCATGCGCTTTGTTAAAGTGGTTACTAAAACTCTTTCCCCGCGCCTGGTTCTTTGGCGAATTTCGCTTAGGAGATGATCAATTTGGCCAGTAGTCTGATGGATCGTGACATTGGGATCCACTAAACCGGTGGGTCTAATGAGCTGTTCGACGACGCCGTGGTGAGCGTTCGCGCTTGGTTCGCCAATGGCTAGGGAAATTTCGTAAGCAGTAGGAGTAGCCG
>CAYJSC010000026.1:895-7792 GCA_964372475.1 uncultured Gammaproteobacteria bacterium
TCATCATATTTAAGCGGTCGGTTATCCAAAGCGGAAGGTAAACGAAAACCATAGTTAACCAGCGTTTCCTTGCGGGAACGGTCGCCGTTATACATGCCGCGGATTTGAGGAATGGTAATATGGGACTCATCGATTACTAAAAGATAGTCTTTAGGAAAATAATCAAGAAGCGTATATGGTGGGTCGCCCGCCTTACGACCGTCGAAATAGCGCGAATAATTTTCAATGCCGTTAACAAATCCTAGCTCCTGGATCATTTCCAAGTCGTATTCTGCTCTCTGTCTTAATCTTTGCGCTTCTAAAGTTTTTCCTAAACTCGTTAACTCGTTAACCCGCAACTCTAGATCCTTACGTATTTGGGCGAAAACATCATGGTAGGTAACGGGGTTGGTCATGTAGTGTTTGGCAGGATAGATAATAGTAGCGGAAGATGGAAGATTGAAGGTAGAAGGTAGATTTTTGCCGGTAAGGGGGTCGATAAAAGAAATTTTTTGTAATTTATTGTGTAAGAACTCTAGTCTGACCGAGTAATCCACATAGGCTGGAAAAATATCAACAGTATCGCCTTTAACACGAAAAGTACCTCGTTTGAATCCGTAATCATTGCGACTATATTGGAGGTCAACCAGCCTGCTTAGTATTTGAGAACATTCAACATTCATTCCTTCCCTTAACTCAAGGATAAAACGCCCGTATTCGATTGGGGACCCTAAATTATAAATGCATGAGACCGAGGCGACGACAATCGTATCTTTTCTAGTAAGTAAATTAGTGGTAGCTGCCAAACGGAGTTTATCGATCTCTTCATTAATTTCTGTTTCTTTTTCAATGTAAGTATCGGTTTGCGGAAGATAAGCCTCGGGTTGATAGTAATCATAATAAGAAACAAAGTAGGAAACGGCGTTGCGAGGGAAGAAGTCGCGAAGTTCCTGATATAACTGCGCGGCCAAGGTTTTATTATGCGAAATAAGAAGCGTGGGTTTTTGAATATTCTGAATAACGTTAGCCACCGTAAAAGTTTTACCGCTCCCTGTCACGCCCAGAAGCACTTGATGTTTCTTTTGCGCCAAAAGACCCCGAGTTAATTTAGCAATGGCTTGCGGCTGATCGCCTGCGGGCTGGTAATCAGATTTAAGTTGAAACTGCATAACTTGCTATAGTTTGATTATTTTTGTCATCTTGTTATTGTCGGATAATTTTCGGATAATAGACCCAGAAATTTATAATTTAAAATTCGCAATATGACCCCGGTATTATACCAGAAGGAAAGAAAGGTTCTTGACTTCATTGTCCAGTACATTCAGCGGCGGGGATATTCACCCACCCTGCAAGAAATCGCCGACGGCTGCGGTCTCAAATCTCCTGCGACAGTCCACGAACATATTTGGTATTTAATTAAAAAGGGTTATCTTAGAAAGAGCGACGGTGTTTCCCGCTCCATTGAAGTAGTTAAAGAGATAGTTGGAATCTCTGATCCTCAAATCAATTTGCCACTCATGGGTTATATCGCGGCAGGCGCGCCGCTTGAGCCCTACAGCGAGCCTGATGCCTCGTTCGCAGTATCTTCAACCATGGTGAGCGGTAAAAAACCTGCCTACGTTTTGCAAGTTAAGGGCGAGTCGATGATCGAAGAGGGAATTTTTGACGGTGATTACGTAGTAGTTGAACACCAGGAAATTGCTAACGATGGAGATATTGTTATTGCCCTACTAGAAAATGGGTTTGCGACAATGAAAAAATATTATCGCGAAGGAGAAAGAATAAAATTAATGCCTGCTAACTCGACGATGCAGCCAATCTATGTTAGGAGCGTTACCATTCAGGGCAAGGTCGTCGGGGTGATTAGGAAGTTTAATTAATCTTTAATTTAGAGCGTCAATCGCCGGTAAACTTCCTTTTTCAATAAATTCCAGCATTGCTCCTCCTCCGGTTGAAATATGAGTAATTCCCTCAGCCACTTTTTTGTTCGCAATCAACCCAATGGTATCTCCGCCTCCGAGCACCGAAAGGGCTTGGCTATTAGAAGTTGCCACTATTAATTGCTTGGTTCCTTTGGCGAATCTTTTCTCTTCGTATTTACCCATCGGACCATTAAAGATGATAGTTTGGGCATTAACTAAGTATTCGCTGTATAATTCAATTGTCAGAGGACCAATATCCATGATGGCCTCATCTTTTTGTAGATTTCCAATCTCGAGAGGATGCACTTTTCCTAGCTTGGTATTTAAAACCATACCATCAATAGGAAGAATAAGAGCTGTATGTTTAGAAGCCGCCTCAAAAAGCAGGCTTCTGGCAATATTAAGGCAGGCCTCCTCCACCAATGATTTTCCCACCATTATCCCTTTTGCTTTTAAGAATGTATTAGCAATACCACCACCGAGTAAGACGGTTTGAGCGCAGTCAAGTTGCTTTTTAATTAAACCAATTTTATCTATAATTTTCGCTCCACCGATGACTGATACCACTGGACGTTTGGGATGATCGAGGGTGTGACTTAAGGATTTGACTTCTTTGGCCAGCAAGAGCCCGGCGTAGGAAGGAAGGTATTTGGTAATTCCTACTGTGGACGAGTGGACGCGATGGCAACTGGCAAAAGCATCATTGACAAAAACATCTCCTAGCGATGCTATTTGCCTAGCGAGGGAATCATCGTTTTTTTCCTCGCCAGGATGAAATCTGACGTTTTCCAATAATATGATATCTCCTGGTTTTAATCGCTTTGTCTTTTTTGAGGCATCTTCCCGTAGGTGATTAATAAAGATAATATGACGGCCTAAATATTTTTCCAAACGCTTAGCGATGGGATACAAACTAAGTGTAGGATCCTCGAATTTTGGCCTTCCCAAATGGGACAGGATAATAAGCGAGTTATGGTTTTTTAGGAGATATTTTATCGTGGGTATGGTATTTCTAACACGCGTATCATCAATTATTTTACCCTCATCAATGGTAACATTAAAGTCAGCTCTTAAGATAACTCTCTTATTGCTTATTTTATCATCTAAAACAGTTTTTTTATTCATGACCTAAGAATGGTTTTTCATGTAGATAGCCAAATCAACCAGTCTTGCGGCATAACCCCACTCGTTGTCATACCAGGAAAAAACCGTTACCAGATTACCGTTTATGACGGAGGTTAATTGGGTATCGACAATGGATGATCTGGTATCCTGCTTAAAATCGACCGAAACCAGTGGTTCGTCGGAGGTGCCAAGAATACCCTTCAGGTTTTCTGCTTCGGCTTTCTTGAAAAGCTCGTTTACTTCCTTAACCGTTGTTTTTTCCTTGGTGACCACGGTTAAACCCACCAAGGAAACGGTAGGAACAGGAACGCGAAGAGCGAGGCCAGCAAGTTTACCTTTTAAATGTGGCAGTACGAGGCCAATCGCCGTGGCTGCACCGGTGGAGGTAGGAATAATAGAATTAGTCGCCGCGCGGCCTCTTCTTAAATCGTTAAGATGAGAATTATCATGAAGTCTTTGATCGTTGGTATAAGCATGAATTGTATTCATGTAACCGACTACAATTTTAAATTTTTGATCAAGAAGCATAGCTAGTGGTGCTAGGCAGTTAGTAGTACAAGAAGCGTTATTAACGATAAAGTGCTTTTTGGGATCATAATTTTTTTCATTAACACCCATGACCAAACACACATCCTCACCTTCACTGGGAGCGGCAATAATGACGCGTTTGGCCCCAGCTTGTAAATGGAGCTGCGCTTGATCACGTTTAGTAAATTTTCCAGAGGATTCAATAACAATATCAACATCGAGGTTTTTCCAGGGCATAACTCCGGCATTTTGGGCAAAGACTTTGAGGCGATGATTGTTGTAGGATATAGTGGTTTTGTCGATAACCTTCACCTCTTTGTCCAATTTCCCATACAAGGAATCGTACTTAAGAAGATAGGCGTAAGTTTTGGCGTCGGCCTTAGAGTTGATCGCGACCACTTCGCACTTGCGGTTAGCCAGAGCAAGGCGGCAGGCGGCTCGTCCGGTTCTACCGAAGCCATTGATGGCAATTCTCACCCTATTTTTTGCGTGTAACCTTTTATTTGTCATAAAATAGGAGAACTATTAATGTAGAACAATAAGCATAAACTTGTCAAGTATGGGAAATTTATATTTAATCGCGACTCCTATCGGCAATCTAAAAGACCTAACTACTCGCGCGCGCGAGACCCTTTTTGGTCTCGATTACCTTTTATGCGAGGATAGCAGAAAAACGGGAGTACTACTAAAAAAATTTGAAAATAAATCTTTGGGAAAAACGCCGAAATTAATTTCTTTTTATGATGAAGTCGAAGGTCAAAAAGTGCCACAAGTTATTAATCTTTTGCAAAATGATTCCAGCATCGGCCTAATAAGCGATGCCGGCACGCCGCTTTTATCCGATCCGGGTTTTAAATTGGTGAATGAGTGTCTCAGGAGGAATATAAAAGTCATTAGCCTTCCTGGAGCTTCAGCCTTGCTGACGGCACTAACCAGTAGCGGTTTGCCCCTAAACAGTTTTTGGTTTTTAGGCTTTCCTCCCCGCAAACAGACAAAAAGGCTAGACTTTCTTACCGCTCTTAAAAAAACCTTAACTTCTCTACCCAAAAACCTATCGCAACCAACCATAGTTTTTTACGAGTCTCCCCATCGCTTAGTAGAGTTTTTGGGGGATTTTAATAAAATCTTTGGCGATAGAGAAGTAGTTTTAGCCCGAGAATTGACTAAGCTTTACGAGTCGATTGAGAAGAAGAAAACCCACGAGTGGTTAGCCTATTTTTGGAAAACCAAACCCAAAGGCGAGTACGTTTTGCTTTTTAATCTTAAACCTTAATTTTTACATCCACACACCGTAGCTGGTCTTTGGCAATCATCACAGGGTTGAGATCGATCTCTTCGATTTGGGGAAAATCCCACAGTAAATTTATTAAGGAAACAAACACCGGCCAAAGTTTCTTGGGGTTTTCTAAAAAAGAGGAAATTTTGGTCTCCCCCATAAGCGCTTCCAGGGTTTGATAAGAAAAATAGGGTATGACGGCAAATTTAATATCTTTCAAATATTCAACGTGGATTCCTCCGGATCCAAAGGCTAGCAAGTGCGAATATTCGGGGTCCTTTTTAGCTCCGACGATAACTTCGGCGTCGGCCTCAACCTTTTTCTGGAGAATAATTTTACCCTTTCTCAGTTTTAAAATATCGAAATCAGTTTCCAGCTCCTTTTCGCTTTTGATATCGAGAAACACGCCGTGTTCAAGGTGACGATGAATAATGTCTGGAGTTGATATTTTTAAAACAACAGGAAAACCGATCTTTCGCGCTACCGTTAAAGCCTCATTTTTAGAATTTAGAAAATACGTTTTAGGAAGGGGCAAGCCATAGGTCTTGGCAATAAACAGGCTGTTTTCCTCACCGAGGAATCCCCGAGCTGATTTAAGGATGGTGGCAATTTTTTCTTTGGTTTGAGCATTAATGTTAAGTTTGGAAATAAAGCGCTCTTTTTTGATCTTTATTTTTTCCTGGTAGTTTCTGATTTTAGCCAGTGCTTCAACGAGGTTTTCCACAAAAGTGGAAACGACTACCCTTTTTCTTTTGAGAAAACTAATCGCGGCACTAACGCGTTGCCCGCCCACTAAGTTAACGATGAGAGTACCTCTAAATTTTTCCTGGAACTCCGCTATGATTTTAGCCATCGCCATTAAGTCGGTGTTTTCTTGCGGTGTCAGAAGAATAAATAGCAGTAAATCGGAATGATGGTAAGACGCCGCCGCGAGGGCCTTTTTTAAGCGCGAAGGATCAGCATCGCCTAGTAAGTCAAGCGGGTTTCTAAACCTTATGCCTAGGTTTTGAAGTTTTTGCTTTTCCCTACTATCAGGCATGTATGGTGTAAAACCGTGGCTAGATAAATTATCAGCAAGAAGTACCGAGGGGCCGCCGGCGTTGGTGATAACTAGCGTTTTCGAAAAAGCAAACGCAAAATCATGGCCTAAAAGTTCCAAAAGCAAGAAGAATTGCTGTAAATCTTGAGCTTCAATAATTCCGACCTGACTAAAAGCCGCTTCCGAAGACGCGAAGCTTCCTGCCAGGGCACCAGTATGAGAACTAATCGCCATTTTAGATTCCTTAGTTTTCCCGGCTCTTAGAACGACAAGCGGTTTTGTTCGTGAGATCTTTTTGGCTAATTCTAAAAAAAGCGCGGGATTTTTTAAACTTTCCAGATAGATTCCGATCACTTTGGTGTTTCTCTCCGTTCCCATAAATTCCAAAAATTCATTTTCGCTTAAATCGACTTTATTTCCCAAACTCACAAAATGAGAAATGCCCACTTTTTGCTCCTTAGCCCAATCCAAAAAAGCCGTTCCGATGGCGCCAGATTGTAAAATTAGACCAATATTTCCTTTTAGGGGCTTGCTGCCAAAAGAAAGATTGGTGTTAAAAACTGTTGAAATATTGCCCAAACAATTAGGACCTTGTATGGAAAGGTGATAGATTTTAATTAAATGCTGCAGCTCCTCTTCCCTTTTAAGCCCTTCTGGTCCTATTTCTTTAAACCCCGAAGAAATAATCAGATGGTTTTTTATTCCTCTTTTGGCAGCTTTTTCTACTTCCTGAACCAGTGCCACCGCGGGAATGGCGTAAACAGCTAACTCAACTCGGGGAGGAACCAGGGAAATATCGGCGTAAATCCGCTGATGATTGATGTTTTTAGCATTGGGATTTACCCCATAAATAAGTCTTTTATGAGCGCTCAGGTGGTCGAAAATGATCCTCCCGACCTTGTCCTTTTCCCGCGAAACTCCCACCACCGCCACGCGCTTAGGGTCTAAAAAAGAGGCAACCTGACGCATTAATATTGTTTCTTTCTCAGAAAAAATTACTTATCGAGACTGTTGAGCGATTCCATAAC
>CAYJSC010000027.1:0-431 GCA_964372475.1 uncultured Gammaproteobacteria bacterium
TTTGTGGTCTTAAAATATTCTTCCCTTCTTTTAGCATCTTTTTCGTTGCGATAGGCTTCATAATGAATTAGTTCAAATGGGGCATAATGTTTGGTGGATAGTTCTTCTTTGTGATTGTGTTCTTGAAATCTTCTTCTTAAATTTGCGGTAAAACCTACATAGAGGAAATCACAGAGTATGCTTTTGAGAATATAGACGTAGAAGAATTTCATTTTGGCTCACATTAGAATTTAATTTTTCTTGGAACATTATACGGTACATCCCTGGGCGCGCACCAGACGGTGCACCCCTCACGCACTTCGGATTTAGAAAGAATATCTAAATTAATGGCTGACCTTAGTAAAAAGGGCGCAGCCATGCACCGAACGGTGCGTGGCTCCCCCTAAAGGACTTATTCTGCAACCACAAGTTAGAGTTTGATTTTACCCTTG
>CAYJSC010000027.1:441-7644 GCA_964372475.1 uncultured Gammaproteobacteria bacterium
CGAAGCGGGAGTTCCCCGAATTAGCCCGATTTTACAATCTCGCTTACACGAGAAAGCTGCCTTCTTGATCCTTCGACTTCGCTCAGGATCTTTGACAGGATGCCGCTCTACCATTGAGCTACAGGGGAATGACTTTGTTAATGTACAAAGATTTTACAAGTCGAACGATTCTAATACCAAACTGGAAAGTTCTTTGTGGTATATCAACTTTATAGCTGCTCACGGATACAATTGTACATTGTACATTCTCAATTGTAAATTATAATTTTAAGACCTATAGTGCTATTGACACTCGAGTTTTAATGTGCTATGCTCTTTTTACTGCTTAATACTAAGCCGTTTTAAGTTGGTAAGATAAAGGTATACCCTTCTTACTGCATTTAGTCCAGCTTGACTGGAGTAAATCAGTTTAGAAGGAGTTATACCCGCAATCTCGCTTAGCGAGATAAGGGTATACCTCAAACATTTTTACACTGTATCTTTTCTCCCTAATAGACTTCGGATTTTCCATTAAGCAGTAATTACTTATTTTTAATAATATTCATGTATCATCGCTCGCGCCAGTCGCAGCCTAAACGTTATAGTTTCGGCAACCGGTCGAATTATCATCAAAACCAAAACCGCCGGCAGCGGATTTTTGATCCTTCTTTCGTCATAAATAAGTCTCTGGAAGAAAACGGATATCAAAATAAAGAACTAGTAATAGAAAGAGAGTTTGTCCCCGTTCATAGTTTCACAGATTTTCCCATCGCTTCTGAGTTAAAACGAAATATTACCGCAATTGGGTATACTAAACCAACGCCTATTCAAGACCAAATCATTCCTCATATTCTGGCCGGAAAAGATGTCGTCGGAATTGCCAATACCGGCACTGGTAAAACCGCGGCCTTTTTAATTCCCTTAATTAATCATGCCTTCCTTGACCGCTTCCAAAAAGTTTTAATTATTACGCCAACGCGGGAACTGGCCGTTCAAATTAGAGATGATCTAAGTGGCCTGGCGGCAGGCATGAGCATAAACTCGGTACTTTGTATTGGCGGTGTTTCCATCGGACCCCAAATTCAAAGATTGCGCCGTAATCCTCAATTTGTCATCGGCACCCCGGGAAGACTTAAAGATTTAGAAGGAACAAGAAATATTAATTTTGGAAGTTTTAATAATATTGTCCTTGACGAAGTCGATCGTATGCTGGATATCGGTTTCGTTTTAGAAATTAAACATATCGTTTCGTGTCTCGCGCAAAAAAGACACTCTCTCTTTTTCTCGGCGACAGTTCCCGCAAGCGTCCAAGACATTATCCGCAGTTTCCTAACCAATCCTATTACTGTTTCCGTTAAATCAACTGATAGCGTGGATAGTATTCATCAAAATGTGGTAAAAACCAACGGCAAGCCAAAAATTGAAGTTTTGCATGATTTATTAATTAAGAAGGAATTTTCCAAGGTCTTGGTTTTTGGGAGAACCAAACATGGTATGGAAAAACTATCCCGGGATTTAAATCTCCGGGGCTTTAAGGTCGCCGCCATTCATGGCAATAAAAGCCAAAATCAAAGACAACGCGCCCTAAATGATTTTAAAAATAATCTGGTGCAGATTTTACTCGCCACTGATATCGCTTCAAGAGGGCTTGATATTGACGACGTCAGCCACGTTATTAACTATGATTTACCAGAATCTTATGAAAGTTATATCCACCGCATCGGTAGAACCGGGAGGGCCAATAAATCAGGAACCGCGTTAACTTTTGTAGATTAGTGGCCACAAAAAAATTAAACCAACATTCTTTTTGTTTCCGGACTTAAATGAACTAAAAGATCATAGGGGATTTCCCTACAAAGTCTCGCGGCAGACGAAATGGAATTTTTGTCCTTAGTATCATTTGCATAAACCACCACTGTTGAACCAACCTTGGGATTTTTTACCCCCGTTAAATCAATAACCGTAATATTCATACTCACTCTGCCAATAATTCGACAATCTATATTATTAATAGATACATAGCCTCTGTTAGAAAGCCTTCGATCTAAACCATCGTTGTAGCCAATGGGCAAAACGCCGATTACCATGTCTTTTTGGGCCGTAAAGGTAAAATCATAACCTATTTTTTCGCCTTTTTTAATTTTTTTAATTTGCTCAAGGGTGGTAAGAAATCGTAGCACTGGCTTAAGATTTTTGTCGCAACCTTGAGGATCGATCCCATAAAGCGCAAGTCCTACCCGAGCCATATTGCCAAGATTTCCTTTAAGGTTTTTAAAATTAACTAAACCTGAAGAATTGGCGAGATGAATCCATTTGGGATATAATCCTATGTCTTTTACTGTTTTTTGCGATTTTTCAAACCTTCTTACCTGTAGTTTCGTAAAAGGGTGATTAGTTTTATCGCTCATCGCCAAATGCGACATTAGTCCTTCAACGTTTAAAGATAAAGACGTTATTTTTTTGAGAAATTCTGGTAATTCCTCTAATGCCACACCCTCTCGATGCATGCCAGTATCAACGAAGATATGAATTCCTGCTTGAGGCTGGTATTTCTTAATCCCCAGTAGTTGTTCTTTGGTATAGACGGCAAACGAGAAAGGAAGTCTTTTGGTATTTAGGCTTTCCGGATGGACATAGCCCATGATAAGAATAGGCGTTTTTATCCCTTGGCGAAGTAGAAGATATCCCTCATAAATACTATCTACGCAAAAGAAAGGTGGATTTAAAGGTTCTAATATTTGGGCCACAAGTTTAATCCCATGACCATAAGCGTTGCTTTTTAGTACCGGGGTTACTTTTATCTTGGGGTTTAAGGAAGAAAGATAGCGGTAATTAGCAATTAAGTCTTTTTGGGAAATTTCAATTTTATTTAAGGAACAATAAGTGGTTTTAAATAAGAATTTGAGACTAAGCATGAATAAATTATAGCCGGTGGCGTATTTATTTGCCTAATAAACTTATTTAACCTATAATGCGGCTATCGATCAAGCCGCCGGAAAAACCGTAAAGAGATAAGTGGAGCAAATTTTTGGAAAAAAGATAATCAATGGATCCTAAAGAATACCAAAATACTTTTGAAAACGAAGAAAAACATTTTTTCTATGTGGCAAACCATCGCATTATCATTTCGCTGGTGGAAAAATATCTGCAAACAAACAGGAAAAAGACAAAAATTCTGGACGCCGGTTGCGGAACGGGTCTACTGGCAACAAAGTTAGCAAGATTTGGCGACGTGGTGGGGATCGATAAAAACCAAGACGCCGTTAAATTCACCAAAAGTAGAGGTATAAAAGTTAAGGCCGGGTCAATTAGTGATATTCCTTTTCCCACAAACTATTTTGATCTTGTTGTTTGTATCGATGTATTAAATCACCAATGGGTAGAAGACGACGAAACCGCCTTGGCTGAATTTTTTCGCGTCTTAAAACCAGGAGGGGTATTAATTCTTAGGGTTTCTGCTAATCCTTACTTAAGGCTAAAACACGATCGATACGTATTTATTAAATTTCGCTACCGTAAAAAGGCTCTTTGGGAAAAAATTGAGAAGGCAGGTTTTAAAATAGAAAAAATTTCTTTTGTCAACGCGATTCTCTTGCCCGTCGCTATCCTCAAGCAATTTGGGGAAAGATTTGAGCAAAAGAAAACTTCCTCTACTATCTTTTCCCTGCCGTCTTTAGTAAATAAAACCTTAGCCGCAATTTTATCTCTAGAAACTTATCTCTTAAAGAAATTTAATCTCCCCTTTGGTATTGCCCTGATCGCTGTTAGTCGTAAAAATGTTGTATAATCGAGTCGGACTCGATATAATCTTATTTCATGGATCTTGCCGTTCAGCTAGGAAAAACAGTCTTAATCAAACCTTTTATTATCTCCTTTTTAATCAGTTTTCTTGCCACTCCTTTTGTCATCAGGCTGGCTAATTATTGGGGCCTAGTTGACGACCCAAAAAAAAGAAAACACCCGGCCCACACCGAACAAAGGGTGATTCCCAGAGCCGGCGGTCTGGCGATTTTTTTTGGCATACTTGTAGGCGTTGGTTTAACCCTTCCTTTCACGAAACAATTGGCAGGAATACTTTTAGGAGCTCTTATCATTGTTATCGTTGGCATCGTCGATGATAAGTTAGACCTTAATCCCTACTTCCGTTTTATCACTAATATTATCGCTGCCCTGCTTGTGGTCGGGTCGGGAATTGGTATTTCGTTTGTTACCAACCCTTTTGGACCAGGAGTCATTGGTCTCGACGCCTGGAGAATCTCGTTTGAATTCCTGGGCAAACACTCCATTCTTTTATTAGCCGATTTACTCGCTGTCATTTGGATAGTTTGGTGTATTAATATGGTTAATTGGAGTAAGGGGGTGGATGGGCAAATGCCCGGATTTGTCGCTATCTCGGCCATCGTTTTGGGCCTCTTGTCTTTTCGCTTTACCATGATTGATTTAGCCCAGTGGGTGGTCGCCAGTTTAGCTTTTATCACTGCTGGGGCTTATTTAGGTTTTTTACCCTTTAATTTTTATCCGCAGAGAATCATGCCCGGTTATAGCGGCGGCGCGCTTGCCGGCTACTTGCTAGCGGTATTGGCTATTGCTTCCGGAGGCAAAGTCGCCACGGCTCTTTTAGTATTAGGGGTTCCTTTTCTCGACGCCGGTTATACTATTATTAGAAGAATTCTGCAAAAAAAATCTCCTTTCTGGGGCGACCGCGGGCATCTCCATCATAAGCTTTTAGATTTGGGCTGGGGCAAAAGGCGCGTAGCCTTGTTCTATTGGGTACTCTCTGTTATACTCGGCGTGATAGCCTTAAATTTAAGTTCTCAAGAGAAATTTTTTGCTATTTTGGCTGTCGCTTTAATGTTGGGAGGATTACTTTTGTGGTTAAAATTATTCTTGCCCTCTTTCGCGCAACCAGACCCAGACAATGGATAAAGAATTTGGCGGTTTTTGCCGCAAGTATTTTTACTGGCCAACTTTTTAACGCCGAGATATTCAAAAACTCACTTTCGGCTTTTATGGTATTTTGTGCTCTTTCTGCCGCAACTTATTTATTTAACGACATTCTTGATAGTGATAGAGACAAACTTCACCCGGTTAAAAAATTCCGGCCAATAGCTTCTGGAGAATTGCCAAAACCCATAGCCTATTTTGCCTCTTTCCTTTTAGTTACTTTGGCTCTTAGCACCGCCCTTAAAATTACAACGGGGTTTTTTTTAATTTCCCTTTTATATCTTTTTTTACAGCTTCTCTATTCTTTAGTACTTAAACACATTGCCGTTTTGGATATACTGACGATTGCTTCAGGATATATTGTTCGCGTTCTCGCCGGAGAATTCGCCACCGGTTTTCATGTCACCTTTTGGCTCTTAATCTGCGTCATTTCCGTTTCGCTTTTTTTAGCTATCGGAAAAAGACGCGCCGAGCTAACGCTTTTAGAGAAATTTCCCAAAAACACGAGGCCGGCGCTTGAGCATTACAGCGCGCCGCTACTTGATGCCTATCTTTCCATGTTTGCCAATTCCACCTGGTTTTCCTATGCTCTTTTTACTTTTCTCGAACCGCCGATTGCCCCCAGAAATCAGCTTTTTTATTACATTGAAGATTTTTTCCCCGCCGGACTAACCAGAAAATGGCTTGTCATTACAATCCCTTTTGTCATCTACGGTTTAATGCGCTATACCCAGTTGATTTATGAAAAACAGGAAGGAGAAAGTCCGGAGAAAGTAATTCTTGGCGACCGACCGCTTTTGGCCACAGCTATGGTTTGGCTTCTCATGGTGATTTTTTTAATCTATATTGTCCGCCGCTAGTTTTAGCCGAAAGTGAAAGCAAAAAACAGAAGTACGATCATCCTACGAAATTTTTATATTATGGGGTTAAAGCAACTGATCTATTACCTCTTTGACCTGATCGAAGGGAAGGGCGCCAGGAATAATTTGGGTTTTGTTAGTTTTCGTATTTAATACCACTGTTCCGGGCGTACCCGTTACTCCTTCGTTTTGTCCTTGCGTCATCTGCTCCTGAACGAATTTAGTAAATTTACCCTTATCTAGACAGTCTTTAAATTTCACGCCATCAAGGCCTAGTTCTTTTGCTAACGGTACGAGCTGATCCAAAGCAAAACCTGTCCCATTAGAGGTCGTTTTCTCAAAAATTTTGTCGACGTATTTCCAAAAAGCCTCTTCACCACCCTGTTCGTTAGCGCATTCCGTGGCCTCGGCTTCTTTTTGCGCGTTAGCATGGAAGGATAAAGGAAAATGACGATATACCCACATTACTTTATCTTTGTAAGTTTCCAAAACTTGCATCATGGTCGGATGAAATCTTTTACAAAAGGGGCATTCAAGATCCGAGTATTCAATTAAGGCCAAGGTGGCATTTTTATTACCTCTAATATGATCCGCCTTGGTTATTTTTGGCGTCACCGTGGCAGTTTTGGTAACACTCCCGGCCGGTGAGTCATTGGTAAGTGCCTTGGTTGGCCGTACTTCTTTATTGGTCGTTGTTTCACCCAAAGAGGTAACCCCTTTTTGTAGATACTGTACCTTGGTCCAAAGACTACCAATTAAAAATGCGGCAATAACAAGAAGAACAAATAGTAGGGTGTTAACCGATTTGGCGGTGCCTTCGTTATTGTTGGTGGTCATAGAATTTCCTTATTTTAAAAGTTTAACATAAGTTAAAAATCAAAAACAATCATCAAATAGCGGCTGCCGTATCAATCAGATAGTTCGCCCAGGCATAGTAAATAGCCAGAGCTTGTCTTCGCGGAGTATTCTCGGTTACTTCTGCGGTAATAAAATCTGCATTTTCATCCGTACTATATTCACGCATCGCTGCCGGCCAAGAACCATCCCACCTTACTATTCCACCGTAATTATCTGTTTGATCGAACTTGCCATTTTCAAAACCAACATCGAGAAGACAATTTCGTATTATCGGAACTCCTATGCCTTTTTCGATGTAATTAATTACAGAAGCAAAACGATTATTTTTGGTAAAACTATAGAAATAGGCGCCAGGGCCCAAATAGGGAGTAAACGGCTTAGGATCAGCAATTTTTTTGGCTTTAAAGACATAAGAAGGGTCGTTTACTTCCAGATGCATATCAAGCACGCCAGTAATTTTTGCCCCGATAGCCAAATCACAACGAACGGAAGATATGAAAACTCTTGTTTCCTGAGGTAAATTCGCATCTTCTATTTCTGTTTCCCAAACCCACCCGTGACA
>CAYJSC010000028.1:0-7566 GCA_964372475.1 uncultured Gammaproteobacteria bacterium
GAATCCCTTTTTTTTTCTACATTACCTAGATATTTTTCTTCCAGTAAAACCTTGGCAATGTCCTTTTTAAAGGACGAATAGGGCACCACAACCAACGCCCTTTTTGCCAAATAGCCGTTTTTAATTGTCGAAATCATGTCTGCAATAGGATCAAATCTCATATATTTTTACCAAGACGATTTAGTAACACCGGGCAACTCGCCTTTATGGGCAAGCTCGCGAAAACAGAGCCGGCAGAGGCTAAATCTTCTTAAGAAACCCCTTGACCTTCCGCATAATTGACAGCGGTTTTTTTTCTGTACCGCGTATTTTGGTTCTTTTTTACTTTTGATAATATTTGATACTTTGGCCATAGATTTTGGCTATTTCGCAAAAGGCAAACCCAACAACTCTAGTAATTTTTTCCCTTCGGCAACGTTTTTAGCCGAAGTAGTAATATTTACTTCTAATCCCCTGGTTTTACTTATTTTATCGTAATCAATCTCGGAAAAAACGATTTGTTCACTAAACCCTAAAGACAAATTTCCCTGCTTGTCCAAAGATTTTTCCGACACTCCCCGGAAATCGCGTACTCTTGGCAAAACGATTTTGACGAGTTTTTCGAAGAAATCATACATCTTTTTGCCTCTTAGGGTCACCATAACTCCAATCGGATCTCCAAGTCGCAGTTTAAACCCCGCGATTGCTTTTTTGGCTTTTTTGACTACCGGACGCGAACCGGCGATAAGACCAATTTCTTCTACCACTTTATCGATCACTTTCTTGTCGGTTAACGCTTCTTTGACGCCCACATTAAGCGTAATTTTTAGCAAACGAGGCGCGGCAAGAATATTCCCCAGCTTAAGCTCGGTTTTTAATTTAGAGACGAGGTCTTGACGATATTTACAATCTAATAAATTTAGCATATTGTTTAAATTCTTTCCCCGCACTTTCGACAAATTCTTATTTTTTGTTTTGCTTCCAGTTTGACGCCAACCCTGGTCGGTTTGTGGCATTTGGGACAAATCAGCTGAATTTTAGCCACATATAAGGGTTTAATAATATCGATTATTCCCCCCGACTTATCTTGTCCTTGGCTTTTGCGATGTTTTTTATAAACGTTAACGCCAGCTACAAAAACGGCGTTTTTTTTAGGAACAACTTTTTCGATTTTTCCCTTTTTACCCTTATCTTTGCCTAGGGTTACTATAACTTCGTCGCCTTTTTTAAATTTCATAAGAATTTTTTTAAACTACCTCTTTGGCCATGGAAACTATTTTATTAAAACCCAAGTCTTTTAATTCCCGGGCCACGGGGCCAAAGATTCTTGTTCCTTTCGGATTTTTGTCTTTGGCAGTATCGATAATAACGCCGGCATTGTCAGAAAAGCGGATATATGATCCGTCTTTTCGCCGAAACTCTTTTTTGGCTCTAATAATAACAACCAAAACCTGTTCGCTGTCTTTAACTAAACCGTTGGGATCCGCTTTGTCAACGACACAGCGAACGATGTCTCCGAGATAGGAAAATATTCTTTTTGATCCGCCGTAAAGATGAATAACTCGTAAACTCACGGCTCCGCAATTATCAGCCGGGATCAAAATCGTTCTTCTTTGAATCATATTATTAACTCGCGCTTACTTTTTTAACTATTTTTAATAATTTATACTTTTTATCTTTAGAAATCGGCTTACACTGGGCAAAATCTACGGTATCACCAATTTTCACTGCCGGGTCTTCGGAGTGAATTTTATACTTTTTCGTCCTTCTTAAAAGTTTTTTATAAAGAGGGTGTTTATATTGGTGCGTTACCGTGGCCACAATAGTTTTGGCCATTTTGGTCGAAACCACAACGCCCTGCAAGTTTTTAGGCATTTAATAACTCCTTTTGTCTTATCAATGTTTTTAAAACGGCAATGGTTTTGCGCTTAAAAAATGCTTCTCTGGTATTTTTGGCCTTTTTTACCTTCTGATATAATTTCAACTTCGTTAAATCCTCAATCTCTTTCGCAATTATTTCAGTAAGCTCGGTGTTGGATTTACTGGCGTAATCTTTCAATAAGTTTTTTTTCATATTAGGATTCTTCTTTGACTAAAAAGCTCGTCTTAATAGGTAGTTTTTGAGCCGCCAGCCTCATCGCTTCCCCGGCTACGGTTTCTGATACTCCGCTCATTTCAAATAACACTCTTCCGGGTCTAACCACGGCTACGTATTCTACCACGTCTCCTTTGCCAGAACCCATCCGTGTCTCGGGTGGTTTTTTCGTTATTGGTTTGTCGGGAAAAATTCTAATCCAAATTCTTCCTCCTCTTTGGGTATAATGTGTCATCGCCTTTCGCGAAGCCTCGATTTGACGAGCAGTAACCCAACCTCGTGACAGGGCTTTCAAACCAAATTGACCAAAATCAATATTGCTTCCGCGAATATCGAGCCCTTTGCGTTTACCGCGAAATTGTTTCCTAAATTTTGTTCTCTTTGGTACTAGCATAAATTTAAACTTTTTAACTTTAAGTTACTTCTTACAAATCCAGACCTTAACTCCAACATAGCCTGATTTGGTTAAAGCCGGGACTTTCGCAAAATCAATTTTTTCTCTTAAGGTTGATAGGGGAACGACGCCGGACTGGACTTTTTCTCTCCGGGCGATTTCGGCTCCGCCGATTCGGCCCGACAGAATAATTCTTACCCCTTTTGCTCCCGCTTGCAGAACTTTATCCAGAGCCTGATTCATCGCCCGCTTGGCAGGAAATCTTTTGCTTAACTGCTCCGCAATGTTGGTAGCAACTAAGTAGGCGTCTAAATTTGGCTCCTTAACGGGTTCAACTTTGATATCAATTTTTGGCGTATTTTTTTTAGTCTGGTTAAAACTCAAGGCCTGCAAAAGATATTTTTTTAAATCATCCATGCCGGTACCGCCTCGGCCAATAACTAAACCGGGCCGAGCGACATAGATTATAATTTCCATCGTGTTAATGGAGCGCTCAATTTCGACGCGCGCAATTCCCGCCACCCGCAATTTGGTCATGAGAATTTTTCTAATTTTGACGTCCTCTAAAAGAAACCGTCGATAGTTTTTTTTGTCGGCGTACCAACGAGACGTCCAGGTATAGAGTGGACCGATTCTAAAACCGATGGGATTTATTTTTTGTCCCATATTTATTTACTAGCTAAAATAACTTTTATATGACAGCCTCTTTTTTGTTTTATTCCTCTGCTAAATCTCGATCCGTGCGATTTATCCATCCGTTTTAAGCGATTGCTCTCTTCGACGATAATATTTTTAATAACCAGGTTTTCTGCTTTCAAACTATAGTTCTTTTGGGCATTGGCCAGAGCGCTTTGAACGGTTTTAAGTATTGGCCTGGCTCCCACTTTTTGTAAAAAGGGCATTCGGACCAAAACTTGCTCCAGACTCATTTTTTTCATGCCACTAGCAATAATTCGCACCTTTCTTGGCGAAATTCTTAAATACTTTGTATAGGCTATTATCTCCATATTTTCTGTTTTCTAATAACTATTAACTAATCACCAACCACTCTTCATCCTATGTCTTAGATAATTCTCTGGCGACGACACGACCATGGGTTCGGAAGGTTCGCGTCGGAGCAAACTCCCCCAAACGATGACCGACCATAGATTCGGTAATAAAAACCGAAACGTGTATTCTGCCATTATGAATAGCGATCGTCTGGCCAACAAATTCCGGCGCGACCATGGAATCTCTCGACCAGGTTTTAATAACTTCTTTCTTGCCTTGCTGGTTCTGTCTTTGAATTTTTTTTAATAATTTTGGGTCAATGTATGGACCCTTTTTTAACGATCTTGACATACTCGTTATTTTCTCCTTTGGATGATAAATTTATTACTGGGTTTATTTCTCTTCCTGGTTTTTTTGCCTAGGGCGTGTTTTCCCCAAGGGGTTTTCGGATATTTCATACCCACCCCGCTTCGGCCTTCTCCGCCCCCATGAGGATGGGAACGGGGATCTTGGGCCGTACCCCTCACCGCTGGCCTAATACCAAGATGGCGCTTCCTGCCAGCTTTGCCAAAATGCACATTTTTCCATTCGATATTTCCCACCTGACCGACCGTCGCAAAACATTGATTGTTAAGTTTTCGGATTTCTCCCGAAGGCATTTTCACTTGCACATAGTTTTTTTCCTTAGCCATGACAACCGCGGCGCTTCCGGCGCTTCTTATCAATTGCCCTCCCCGGCTTGGCGTCAATTCAATGTTATGAATTAACGTCCCAACGGGAATAGCACTAAGAGGCAAGCTATTACCTGATTTTACTTCGGCTTGTGTGGCCGACTGTAACTTTTCCCCAACTTTTAATCCATCGGGCGCAAGAATATATCTTTTCTCACCGTCAAGATAATGCAAAAGGGCAATGTTGGCAGAGCGGTTCGGGTCATATTCAATGGCCATCACGGTGGCGACGATATCGTGTTTATCTCTTTTAAAATCAATCAGGCGCAAAAATCTTTTGTGTCGGCCTCCTTGGTGTCTAACCGAAATGTGACCCCAAGCATCCCGGCCGGAAATTTTAGGCAAAATTACTTTTAATCTTTTTTCCGGCGTTCTTTTGGTTATCACCGTAGATGACAACCCCGTCATAAACCTTCTTCCCGGAGCTGTTCCTGTCATGCGCTTAATAAATTCTGTTTTTTTAGCCATAGATTTAAGTCGTAGAGACCTCAAACAAGTCAATTTTTTGCTCGGGTTTTAACGTCAAAATAGCTTTTTTCCAAGGATTTTTTACCGCCCTGGTTCTTCTCTGACCAACGGTGCGACTTTTACCCTGCATTGTGATCGTTTTTACCGATACAACGTTAACGCTAAATTGACTTTCGACGTCTTTTTTTATTTCCCTTTTGTTCGATTTTAAGTCGACCTGAAAAGTATATTTACCAACACGGGCATCTTGCATTGTCTTTTCAGTTAATAAGGCCTTAATAATACTGGTATTATTTTTCATAATGAGAAAAAGCTGAATCGATATATAATAATTCGTCATGGTTAAAAACACTCAAGGCGTTGAGATTATCAATATTAGAAACAGTGACGTAGGATAAATTGTTTAAGCCCTTGACGATATTTGTATCCTCTTTCGTGGTGATAACTAAAATTTTGGGCGTTTTTTCTTTGAGGTCATAAATTTTATGGAGGGTTAAGTTTAGTTCTTTGGTTTTTAGTGTCGGTTTGCCGTTTTTGGCGTTGAGAATTTTTATCTTTTCGTCGGAAGCTTTTAAGGAAAGTGCCATGGATAAGGATTTCTGTTTCATTTTTTTGGGCATTTGGCTTGTGTAATCTTTGTTTTTAGGGCCAAAGGCCACGCCGCCGCCTCGCCAATGGGGCGCCCTAATAGAACCCTGTCGCGCGCGGCCGGTTTCTTTTTGCGCCCAGGGTTTTTTACCGCCACCAGAAACATCTCCCCTGGTTTTGGTATTAAAATTTCCCGTATGTTTATTGCTTTGATAAAGTCTGATTGCTTGCGAAAGTAAAACCGTCTTAATGTCCTGCCCAAAAAATTTACCCGGGAGGGATTTTGTTGCGGTTTTTTCCCCAGCCCAGCTATAGACATTGGCAATTTTACTGATGCTTTTTTTAGTGACGGTTTTTTTTACCATATTTACTGTTATGACTCCTTGATAATCGAAACCAAACCTCCGATTGGTCCAGGAATTAAACCAGAAATTAAAATTTCATTTTTTTCGTTATCCAAAGCCATCACTTTGAGTCCCAAAATTGTTACTTTTACTCCTCCCATTCTTCCGGCCATCCGATGGCCTCGATATACACGGCCCGGCGTTGTCGTCGCACCGCTAGATCCCGGCGCTCGATGGCGATCTGATTGCCCATGAGTTTTTGGCCCACCATGAAATCCGTGTCTTTTAACCACCCCGGCAAATCCTTTGCCCTTAGAAACTCCGGAAACTTTAACCCTATCACCAACGCCAAAAACGTCAGCCACCTTAATTTCTTGTCCTAGCGTTAAATTTCCCTCTAGATCGCTTTTGAACTCTTTAAAAAAACGCGGAGCGGTTGTTAATCCCGCTCCTTTTATTTGTCCTAATGTTGGTTTATTGCTATTTTTAGCAAGACCAAAACCAAGTCTAATAATTTGATATTCCTTATTTGGTTGGGGCAGAATGGCTACGACTCGGGTGGGCCCCAGCGTAATTTTTGTCACGGGAATTCTTTCCCCTTTTTCGGAGAAAGTTTTTGTCTGTTCTAATTTTGTTCCTAATAGTCCTTGTATATTCATCGTCCCCAAACAAAAAGTAGGAAGCTTTTGGCTCCCTACAGAATAAATCCTCACGGTTTTTACAGGAAACTCAAAGTCTTCCTGAAATTTTGAGCCTTATTTAGCTTTTGCACCTCCAGTGATCAATTTTTTCTTATTAAATTTTAGTATCACGGTATTTTAAACCCTTCGGCCTACATTTTAATCTCAATGTCCACCCCGGCTGGTAGTTCCAAATGCATTAAACTGTCAATGGTTTTATCGGTTGGTTCCATAATATCAATCAGTCTTTTATGAACTCTTATTTCGAAATGCTCTCTACTGTCTTTATCCGTGAAAGGTGATTTTTGTACCGCCCACATGCTTCGATCGGTCGGCAAGGGTATTGGACCCATCACCTTAGCTCCGGTTCTTATTGCCGTATCTAAGATTTGTTGACAACTTGCGTCTAAGACGCGGTGGTCATAAGATTTTAAACGTACTCTAATTCTTCCTTTAGGCATCTTTTACTTATTAGGTTAACTCCAGTAACTTAGGTTACTTAAGTTTTTTAGTGATCGCGCCGGCACCAACCGTATGTCCACCTTCGCGAATCGCAAAACGCAGACCTTCCTCAAGCGCCACCGGAACGATTAATTTTACGGTCATCTTAGCGTTATCACCGGGCATCACCATTTCCACGCCTTTTTCTAGGGTTACTTCACCGGTTACATCCGTCGTCCGGATATAGAATTGGGGACGATAACCGCTAAAGAAAGGGGTGTGTCTTCCGCCTTCTTCTTTGGTAAGGATGTACACTTCGGCCTCAAATTCGGTATGAGGCGTGATGGTGCCTGGCTTGGCTAAAACTTGTCCTCTTTCCACATTGTCTTTCTCCACACCGCGAAGAAGAACACCAACGTTGTCGCCGGCTTGACCAACGTCTAGTTGTTTTCTAAACATTTCGACGCCGGTAACGACGGTTTTTTGGGTATCTTTAAGACCCACAATTTCAATTTCGTCGTTTATTAAAACCTTACCGCGCTCGATACGACCGGTGACGACGGTTCCTCTGCCCTTGATTGAGAAAACGTCTTCGATCGGCATTAGAAACGGCTTATCAAGATCTCTCACTGGTTGCGGAATGTAGCTATCAACCGCATCCATTAGGACCATGATTTGTTTTTGCGCCTCGGCATCGCCTTCTAGGGCTTTAAGAGCGGAACCCTTAACAATAGGTATGTCGTTTCCGGGATAGCCATATTTGGTTAAAAGCTCTCGGACTTCCACTTCAACCAGATCGAGAAGTTCTTTATCGCCGACCATGTCAACCTTATTCAAAAAAACGACCATGGCCGGA
>CAYJSC010000029.1:0-7381 GCA_964372475.1 uncultured Gammaproteobacteria bacterium
GGCCAGAGTAGTCAACTCGCCAAAGACATCGGCGTCACATTGAAGAAATTCACGAAATCTTCCTTTTTGCGGTTTTTCCTGCCGCCAAACTGTTTGGATCTGGTACCTTTTAAAAGGTCTAGTCAAATCAGAATATTGACCGACAACTCTGGCTGTTGGTACTGTTTGATCATAACGCAAACCTACCTTGCGTCCACCTCGGTCATCGAAAAGATACAAAAGTTTATCTGCTTCAGAGCCATATTTGCCGAGTAAAGTTTCTGCATATTCCAAAGCCGGCGTTTCTAATGGATCATAACCAAAACGTTGAAAGACGCTTGTTATTTTTTCAATAACATAATTTCTTGCCAAAGCTTCTTCAGGCAAAAAATCTCTAAACCCTTTAAGGGTTTGTGGTTTGATAAGCTTTTTATTATCTCCCATATGTTCCTTTCAATATTACAGTAATTACCACGCTACAGTGTGCGGTAATTACAATTGTTTAAGTAAGTTCCATAGACTAGACTGTGGAACTTACTATTGGTTTAAATTCTCAAACTTTACGCTATAGCGTGAACTTTGCGAATTTTCCTTTACTTAATATTACTTTATCATCAATTGCTAAAGTTGGGTAGAGTATTACTCCGTCAGAGTGGAATTGCACGTCGGTGGTACCGCCGTAGGACATATTATTTCCTAAACCGATATGAACTGTTCCGTAAACCTTTTCCACCTCTAAAATACTGGAGTTTAATTTTGCCTTCTTATTCGTACCAACTCCAAGTTCAGCAATGTTTCTGGATTTTGGTCCCAACTCTTGCAAGGTCTTTTCTAATGCTTTTGCGGCTTTACCGCCGGATATTTTAACAATAAACCCTTTTTGTATAATCATGCGAATAGGTTTGTCGAGTGGAATATCGTCCAAATACGAACAACCATCGACAACAATTATTCCATGCGTTGTTCCTTCTTTTGGAGCAATTGAGGCCTCGCCTGAGGGTAAATTTCCCCACGCGCCAGGATCTACAAATATTCCAGTATCGGCATCAGCCGTCATTTCTGCAAGCGACATTGTCAAATCAGTACCGGCTGGCGATGTGATTCTTGCGCTTTTCCCTTTTGTTAATAAAGCAGCTAAAATTTCTGTCAGCGTTTTTATTTTTTCGTAATTAATAGCCATTGTTCGCAAAAAAACATCGTTGGTGATGCCTGGCATGCTTGCTATCCTAACACCTTTTTTTACCGCTTCTCGTCTGGCATTAGTATGAGTAAGAGATTTAGTCGTTACCAAAAAAGTTACGTCACTATTTTTCATTTTCTCGGCTATTTGTTTGTTTGGTTCCTGTCCGTCGTAATCAGAAATAGGAATTTCCAGTAGCGAAACATTACTGGTAAGTAATTTTGATGCCGCAAAGATAATTTGCGCCGGAACTAATGCTTCTTTGTCGGTAATAATTGTAACTTTTTCGCCGGCCTTTACACCCATACAAATCCCTACGGTGTTTAAGCCTACCTGTAATTCTCTTCGATTTAATTTTCGAATATCCTTAAGCTTTTTTGTCATAGTAATACTGATGATAGCTTAAATCCAAAAGTTTTTGGAGCAAACACATTCATTCCTTTCTTGGTTTTCCAAATATTAAGGGACGGCCACCCCAGAATCATAACATCTTGATTGATCTTTAGGTCCCTACTATAAATTCCCAACCTAGATCTTTTGTTAATTATACAAATTGAATCCGGACAGGTTAAGGTTAATTTATTATCAACCCACAAAAGTAAACATTCATTCTTTAGGAAAATCTTTGCACTTTTACCAGCGTATTGATCATTTCCTTTTATATAAACATAGCCCGTTAGAAACGCTTGGTTGTCCCTAGTTTTTATATTACTTATACTTCCTGTAAAAAGAATCTTACCATTCGTAAAATTAAGAACGGTCTTTAGAAATTTTTTAGTTTGTACCGACTGACCAATTTTTTGACATAATGTAATGGTTTTTGAATCAATGATATTTTTAACCTTAGAAACAGATAAAGGATAACCTACTACGTACGCAGAACCGTTTGAGTATCGAGCAAATTTTCTTACTGCCTTCTCAATTTCTAAAGCAGACGATTTCTTTCTTAAGATAAGAATTTTTCCGTCCTTATTTGTCATCACAATAGGTGTTCTTGAAAGATTGGCCAAAGTAATCGCTTCTAAATAAACTTCCGGAGAAGAACGGCCGCCGGTAAAATCTGCGTCGACGACAGGAATGTTAAAAATGCTAGCGATTTTGACCGTTTCCGCGATATCTCCAGGTCCGATTTCTACCGGGACAATACCCTTGATTGGTTTTTTAATGACACCCACTAAAATATTAAATGCGTAAATTAAGGGTTTGGTTGAGCGCTCGTAATTACCAACAGATCCTGCAATATACGCGGTGCAGAGAGTATCATCTGGTTTAAGATCATCAAGACTAATTAAAGGAATTTTTTCCATTTTGCCAAAAACAGAACTAAATATCTGTTTGGCTTCTACCATATCACCACCTCCCCCGGTAGAGAGTATGGTGGCGCCTTTGGCAATATCGAACCAGTCTTTACTTGTTAAATATTTCATAATTTAGTATCCTACTTTTTGGTAAATTTCATCTAATATTAATACTAATTCGCCTAATAAATCTTTTGCCTGATTCGTATAACTTTGATCGATAGGTTTTCCAGAAAATGTATCAATATGGCCACCCTCCTTAGGTATAAGAGTAAGTTGTTGCATTATATTTCTGGCCCGAGTATTCCATGATAAGCTACTCACAGCTTCTACTAGGATAGAATTCCCGAGCAAATAAATAGTTTCAGATTCCAAGCTATTAAATAAATTAGCAACAAACAGTTTTCGCTTCCCGATATTTAAAACATCATCCGATGGTAGAGTAAAATTGGGAACCAATCGTTTTTCTTGATTGACTGTTCTTGGTTGGAAAAAGGCTACGGCATTCATAAGCCGATTATCATTTTGTGAGCCGGTTTTTACACCGTAAGGATATTTAGCAAAATACGGTGCTATCAGTACTTCTTCTGATCCACGCAATTGAAAGTGGCTGTCCACTTCGGCAATAATTGCTTCAGTATTTTGCGCTAAGGTTCGGGTAGCAAATTTATTACTAAATTTTTGGATTCGTTTTAAGGCCGATAACCAAAATCCTGTGTACATGGCAAGAACAGCTGCGTTTTCTAAAATATCTTTAGCATCTTTAGAACGAAGATGTGAATTAAGCTCAGCGACAGCTTCGTCCAAATATGGTTGAATTTCGCTTGTATAAAAAAAGAACACATTGCTTCGTGGACTTCCGGTCGCGACTGACAACCAATTCTTAATTAAAGATTCAGATATTTGTTTGGCGTTACTCTTAAAAGCCTGTGTTAATTCATCTTTCCAGTTAGGCTTATCAAGTTTTTGGACGATACGTTCAGCCCACATGCTGTCTTCGACAACAATAAAGTAGGGCATGGCTTCGTTTTGCGATATACCCATCGGACTGATACATCGCAGTACTTGTTCGAAGCGATTTCCCGCTAACTCAAGAAAATCAGTGATATCACTAGGTGTCTGAATTTTTGTTCCGTCTGGCAACTTTCCTTTATAAATAAAATCAGTATCTCCTTCAGAGAACGTACACCAGCCTCCAATAGCGGCATAGGTTTTAAGATCACTTAGTGTTGGTGTGAATTTGTTTAGAAGCCAAGCTCCCTGTCCAAGGAAAGACATTACTTTTCCATCGCCAGATTCTAGGGCTCTAGAGCTTGGGATGATACCAAGTTTTTCTTTTTGCCAACGAGCGAGTTGTTCCACGCCTATAAAAGCACCCATGGTTTTTTGCCATGCTAACACATCCTTTAAAATTGGTACTTCCATTATTTTACCGTTTTCTTTTGCAAGGTCCTCTAACATAAATTTCTCCGTTTCCCACGTAAAAACCAGCCTCTTTTGGCTGGTATGTAGTTATTTAGTTAATTAGTTAGTTGGTTAGTTTGTTAGAAAGTTTATCTATTTAGTCACTACAGTCACCAGCCGTTAGAAAGCTGGATGATGATGCAATGATAAAGATAGATTTGTCATAGTTTTATATTCAAATAAACAAAAAAATGTTTTTAATAGAGCTCTTTCAAAACAACCCGCTTCTTAAATCATCCCCACAAGTCTACGGCTTTTCCTAATTTAACATCGGCAAAAGCTTCTACCGCATCGTGTGCATCGTGAAACGATGAATCCTTAACCAAACCAAGAGCTTCTGCACCAGCGGCATCAGCAGGGGTTTCATGAGCCACCTTACTATGACCGGCCGCACTATAGATGTCCCCCCCATCTGAACCCCGTCCAATAATTGCACTGATCCACTTTTGTATCTCCATAATAGTAAAAGAAGTATAACAAATATACATATTAAATGCAAATTTTCGATTTTATTTTGCATTTGTTGGGGTTGGTGTAATAGATGGGGAAGGAGATGGCGCTTCGGCCAGAATTAAAATGCGTCCGGCGGGAAGCAGTTCTTTTCCCTCTTTGGTAACGGTTAGAAAACCATAAACATAGATTAACTGTCCTTCGCTGAATTTGGAAAAACCGCTTCTAGTTAAACCTTTTTGCCGATCATAAAGAGAAGTTCTGGTGGTTTGATCAATATCGACAAGATAATCCTTAGTGGAACTCAAAACCGTTATCTGAAAGTTTTTTTTATCGATGTTTTTGATTTTGCCGACAAGGGCTAAAGGTAGTTGCATCACAACAGCGGCCTTAGCTGTTAAAGTATTAGTTGTGGCGTTAAAAGTACCCCAGACGTACACTGTCTGGCCAACCTTGAGATCATCAAGTTTAATTTGTTTCTTCTTAAAATCAGAAGCAATTTCCGAGATGGTGGTATCGTCGTTTAGATTAGCGGTAACTTCATTGCCGCCAACACTGAAAATAATTTTTTGATCAGAAATTGTTTTAATCTCACCTTTAAATACTTTCTGGGAAAGCACATTAAGTTCGGCCACTCGGGAAGCGAGTTTTTCATTAAGCTCTCTAATTTTTCGCTCAGACGAAACCGTTGCTTGGGGTGTCGGCGAGGTATCAGCGGCCCAAATACCAGAAGCCATCGTGGCCAAAAGAAATAAAATTGAGAATAATAATAATTTTTTATTTGGTTTCATAAACAACAGTTAAATTAACTTGCTGTGACTGTCCGGCGTCGCTTATGGCAGTAACAGTTACATAATTTAAGCCTTCATTAAGATTGATTATTTTTTGGAAGTTTCCCTCGGCATCGGTTCTTACGACATCGTCTCCGGCAGCTAGGGAAACAATAATAAGCGTATTAGGACTAGATTTGCCTGAGAGGTTGTGGGTTGTGGTATTGACGATACTTTGATCCATTGGTGCAGAAATTTCTAAACTAAAAAGTTTTTCCTTAAGACTCATTGGTGTTGGAGTAGCCTTCATATTGGTTACTTTGCTAACCGGAAGCGAAAAAGTAAATTTATGGTTTTTAAGAAACCAAAAAGACGAGGCTGCCAAAACTCCCAAAATGATTCCCAAGACCAAGGCAATAACGGTTTCCATCGTGGTTTTTTCCATAAAGGCGTATTAAACCTTAACAACTTTTTTTCTCCTTGTCAAGGAAATGATGGTGTGATATAAAACAAAAGTCGGGGTGTCATTGCGAGGATTCATCCTGAACGGATATCGTCCTGAAGGAACGTAGTGACGACGCACCCCGAAACCACACAAACCAGATTGCTTCGCACCTTTCAGTCGCTCGCAATGACAAATTTTAAAGCAATATGGATATCTCTTATCTTGGTCATTCTTCATTTAAAATCAAAACTAAAAACGCGACCATCGTTACGGATCCGTTTGATCCCGAAATGGTGGGTTTAAAATTTCCCAAAACCGAAGCCGATATTGTCACAATTAGCCACCTTCACGGTGATCATAACTTTTTAGATCTAGTTGTAGGTAGGTCTACAGAACAGGGTACGAGTAAACCTTTCATCGTTGATGGGCCAGGAGAATACGAAGTAAAAGGCATAAATATATTGGGGATATCCACTTTTCATGATAATTCCCAAGGGACTGAAAGAGGAAAAAATACCATTTATGAATTTAGAGCTGAAGGTTTAACTTTAATTCACTGTGGAGATTTGGGTCATAAATTAACCGAGGGGCAAAAAGAAAGTTTAAGCGAACCGGATATTCTTTTTATTCCGACAGGAGGCAACTATACCATCGATCCTACTGTTGCGGGAGAAGTAATTATCCAGCTTGAGCCAAAAATTATTATCCCCATGCATTATCAGGTCAGCGGTCTAAATCCTAAGTTGGCATCGCAACTAGTTCCCGTGTCCGAGTTTTTGAAAGTGATGGGAAAGGGAGATATCTTGCTTCAAGATAAGCTGACGGTCAGCCAAGATAAACTGCCGGAAGAAACGCAGATTGTTGTACTTAAGTAAATTTCTAATTTTTAATGACTTTAGTTGTTTTCTATGGCTGAACTTAAAATTCCTCCTCATTCTGACGACGCCGAAATGTCCGTCCTGGGCGCCATTTTAATTGACAAAGACGCTATTGTCGAAGTGGCCGGTTTTTTACGGCCGGAACATTTTTATAGTGATAATCACGGTCAAATCTACGACGCGATCCTTTCTCTTTATGAAAAAAGAACGCCGATCGATTTGGTGACTTTGAGTGAGGCGTTAAAAAAGAAAAAAGCCCTTTCCGAAGTTGGCGGGATGGCATATTTGACGACACTAGCTAACTCAGTGCCGACAGCTGGGAATATTGAACATTACGGCAGTATTGTCAAAAATCATTTTACGAAACGCAAATTGATCTCGACGGCTAGCAAGATTTCACAAGATGCATTTGATGAAGCCGCCGACGTCAAAGAAGTTCTTGATAAAACCGAACAGTCTATTTTTTCCATCTCCCAGGAGCATATGACCCAAGGTTTTGTTCCCTTGCGGGATGCTTTGGTGGAAAGTTTTGATCGCCTCGATGAGCTGCAAAAAAAATCAGGCACGCTTCGCGGATTGGCCACAGGATTTAAAGATATCGATAATAAACTGGCAGGAATGCAGCGTTCTAATCTTATCATCCTGGCCTCCAGACCGGGTATGGGTAAAACCGCGATGGCGATCAATATCGCTCACTTCGTGGCTGTCCACGAGAAAAAACCAGTCGGCATTTTTTCTTTGGAAATGAGTAAAGAGGAGTTGGTTGATCGACTTTTAGTCCAGCAGGCGGAGATTGATGCTTGGCGCTTAAAAACGGGAAAATTAGAAGAAGCGGATTTTGAGAAGTTGCAAGATGCGATGGGTATTTTGGGCGACGCGCCGATTTTTATTGACGATACACCGGGGCTTTCGATTAT
>CAYJSC010000030.1:0-3008 GCA_964372475.1 uncultured Gammaproteobacteria bacterium
CGCAAAGAAAAAAATCGTAGTCTGCAATATTCCCGGATATAGCACTGAGTCAGTAGCGGAGTTTGTTTTTGGTCTAATTCTTGAACACCTGCGAGATTTAGAAAGAGCGAAGCAAGTAGGGCGCAAAGGAGACTTTAGTGGAAGTGGGTTTTCCGCAACAGAAATTAAGGGGAAAAAATTCGGGATCATTGGTTTAGGTAGAATCGGATCAAGAGTGGCAGAAATCGCGATTGGTTTTGATACAAGGGTTAGCTATTGGTCGAGAAATAGAAAGAAAGAGATGGAAAAAAAAGGAATACATTACGAATCACTCGATAATCTGATCGCTACGTCGGACTTTCTTTCGCTCCACCTTTCGTATTCAAAAGAAACGGGGGGAATATTAAGTGAAAAACGAATTAATTCCCTTAAAAAAGGAGCCATTATTATTAATGTTGCTCCTATGGAATTAGTCAATCTTTCCTCCTTAGAAAAAAGATTAAAAAAAGGCGACCTAACTTTTATTTTGGATCACCCAGACGAAATGAACCCAAGAGACGTTGTAAGACTTCTGCAATATAAAAACTGTATTATTTACCCGCCAATCGGCTACATTTCCGAAGAAGCCAGAGTTCTAAAACAGGAGATCTTTGTTTCTAATATCGAAAACTTCCTTAGAGGAAAACCCGCGAATAAAGTTAACCAACATTAAAATTCCTACCCTCTATTTTCCTCATCCCCTTCAAAATGCTAAGATTAAATCATGCGTATTGGAATTGATATTGACGACGTCATGCTTAGAAGCGGGCAGATTTTTTACCAAAAGATAAACGAGCGGTTTGGTTTAAATATTGAATTTACCAAAGTTCCCTCTTTCAGCTACGTCGACGAGCAAGTCCTCAAAAAAGGCTATCGTCCGGAAGACTTTTATAAGTTCTTAACGGAAATGCAAACCAAGTCACCCTATCACGAGGAGCTCGTTTTAAGAAGAGGCGGAAGAGAAGCAATTAAAAGACTATATAAAAATGGGCACATTATTTATTTAATTTCCAACCGCCATATTTTAATTTTGCCCTATACCACGGTGTGGTTAAAAAAGATTGGCATTTTGCCTTATCTTTCGGGGGTTTTGCATAACACCTATACTCAAAAACCTTATGAGCTTTTTAAAATCCGAGAAGCCAAAAGACTCAAGGTCGATGTTTTCCTAGAAGATGCGCTGGATTATGCGGTGCCTTTAGCTCGAAACAAAATCGAGGTGATCCTTTTTGACCGCCCTTGGAATAAAAAAAAGAATTTACTCAAAAATATTCATCGGATTAATGATTGGCAGGAAGCAGAAGAAGTAATTAATAATTTGCGTTAACGCGGTTGGCCGGAGGAAGAAGCAAGAGGTTATTCCCTAGTCGTAGGTATTTCTCCTGAGGCAGGGGGTGGAGTAGTGATCAATGGTGTCTCTATAGTAGTTTGTTTTTTAGCTGTGGTACCAATAGAGGCAATGGTAGCTAAAAAACCAATCGTAAAACCAGCCAAGATAATAATCAAAAATCTTTTCATAGCAAATTGAGTAAGAATAGTATATACCCTTCAAACTCTAGTTTGTGCGGGTACCAAAGGTACTTTCAGTATAAACCCATCTAGACTGATTTAGCAACATTTTTCTGTCGAAAAAGTTGCAAAATACAGTAAGATGGGTATATAATAAATATTCTCTTATGAAATTGGCAAGAAACCTTTCTTTAGTTGCCTGCTCCCTTTTTATCCTTTTGACAGTCACAGTGATGGTTAAAGCCCAAACCAGCGCTGAGATGGTTAAAGAGAACGTCAAAAAGACGAGTGACTACCTTTTGCCCTTTCCGGGAATTCTTCCGGATAATGTTTTGTATACTTTGAAAATAGTCAGAGATAAAATTTTTGAGTTTTTAATCATCGATCCGGTTAAAAATGCCGACTTCCTTTTGCTCCAAGCCGATAAAAGACTAGCTAGCGGTGAAGCCCTTATTAATAATTCTAAATTTCTTTTGGGTGAACAAACGATTAGTAAGGCCGAGAAATATCTCATCCGAGCCGTCGACGCGGCAGCTGGGGCTAAAGCGAGAGGAAAAGAGGCCAACGATGTTATCGATAGGTTAAAAAAAGCCAGCCAAAAACACGTCGAGGTGATTGAAGCTTTGCAAAAAAGCTCTCCTGACTCTATTTCCGAAGGTCTTTCTCTGTCTCTTGGTTTAAACGAGAAAGCGACCGTTAGTTTAAACAATCTCTAACTGTTCACAAATTTTACTCTTACCAAAATTAAATAAATTTTTTTGGTTTTTCCCTAGCAACTGGCGAGGAAAAAAACTTCTCCAAGGCTGACTTTTAAGCTGGTATATTTTAGTAGTAGTTTGACATATTGACACTCCACAATTTGTGTTATATCTTTTCTCAAGACACTACATATAGTAGTTCGATGAACTCACTACAAGTAGTTCGATAGACTCACTATAAAAGCTAATTATGAAATGTCCATATTGCGGTAAGACTGACAGTGAAGTTATTGAAACCAGAGACAACGATGACCTTTCGGCAACCAGAAGAAGACGGGAATGTACTGATTGTAAAAAACGCTTTACCACCTATGAGAGAGTCGAAAACATCGAGCTGTTTGTAAGGAAGAAAGACCAAAGAAGAGAACCTTTTAGTCGTGAAAAACTGCGAGGCGGTATCATGAAGGCTTGTGAAAAAACCTCGGTGTCGCTAGAAGCAGTCGAAAAGATAATTAGTGAGGTCGAAATGGAGTTGCGGGGGCAAGATAGTATTGAAGTAGATAGTAAAAAAATCGGGCAATTGGTAGCTTCTAAATTAAAAAAATACGATAAGGTTGCTTATATCAGGTTTGCTAGTGTTTTTAAACAATTTGTTGACGTTGAAGATTTTGCCAGCGAAGCCCAGAAATTGATTAAGTAAGTATGTTAAAAATACCAAAGGTATGGATAAACCATCCCGGACTTTTAGTTTCAAAAATTAAAAAACGAGATGGTCGGATTGTT
>CAYJSC010000030.1:3018-7365 GCA_964372475.1 uncultured Gammaproteobacteria bacterium
TGTCGCCCGCGCATTATTTAATTTATTTTTTGAACCAGACAAAATTTTTAAAGCCATAGAGACGTCGGGTAGAGATACTGGTGAATACCAGGGTGTGACCGCCAGAAAAATCTGCGATAAGGTTTTGGAAAAGGTCGCTCTAAAATATAAAAAAGGTGACGTACCTTCAGTTGAAGAAATTCAAGATATTGTTGAGCCGACAATTGCCGAAGAGGGATTTTTTGCTACCGCTAAACATTACATTCTTTATCGGCAAGAACACGCCAAAATCCGAAAGGTCCAAGTCGCCCTTGGGATTCCCGACGACGTGGGCTTACCTCTTAACAGCCTGCGAGTTTTAGAAGCGCGCTATTTAATTCGCGACCAAAAAAGAAATATTAAAGAAACACCACGGGAGCTCTTTGAAAGAGTGGCCCGTACCATTGCCGCCATGGAAAAAAAGTGGGGCGGAGAAAAGGCCAAAAAGAAATACGAAGAAGAGTTTTTCGGGATGATGACCCGGAGAGAATTTATTCCGAACTCACCGACGTTAATGAATGCCGGGACTGGCAGTGGACAATTGTCGGCGTGTTTTGTGATTCCGGTACCAGATGATATGGGTGAAATTTTTGACGCGGTGAGAGCGGCAGCTTTAATCCACCAAACCGGCGGCGGTACTGGATTTAGTTTTTCGCGGCTAAGACCCAAAGGCGACGTGGTCGGCTCAACCGGCGGCATTGCTTCCGGCCCGGTTTCTTTTATGCGCGTTTTCAATATGGCCACCGAGGTAATTAAGCAAGGCGGCAAAAGACGCGGGGCTAACATGGGAATTTTAAGAGTCGACCATCCGGATATTTTAGATTTTATTTCTTGTAAAGAAGACATGGTATCGATCACCAACTTCAATATCTCCGTAACCGTAACGGAAAAATTCATGAAAGCGGTGGAGAAGAATGCCGAATACGAACTCATTAATCCTCACACGAAAGAAGCCGCGGGCAAACTAAAGGCCCGAATGGTTTTTGACTTAATTATCTTAAACGCCTGGAAAAACGGCGACCCGGGAATTATTTTTATCGACCGCATTAATCGCGACAACCCCACTTCGCATGTTGCCGAAATCGAGGCGACCAATCCTTGTTTTGCCAAAGGAACCTTAGTGTCTACCAATCAATGTCTGGTGCCAATAGAGGAAATTGTCGAAGAAAGTAAACAAAAAGCGTGGAAACTTTTAGTTGATCACCGCGTGACCGGCGGGGAAGGCACGCATTTTTGGTCTTTGGCAGGAGCTTACTATCAAGGAAAAAGAGAAGTTTGGAAACTAACTACCGAAAGCGGGCTAACTTTAGTTGCTACTCCTGATCATAAAATTATGACGACTAGAGGTTGGGTAGAATTGGCTAAACTTAGATCGGGCGAGGATAACGTCTTAATTCAACCGCAGGCTGGCGTTTTTGGCCATGATAAAAAGCTACCATTTGTTCCTCAAAATATTTTTAAGGGGAGAAACGGCAGGATCTATAAGTTTAATCTTCCAGACCAGTGGTCAAAAGAACTGGGTCAAGTTTTGGGTTGGTTGGTCGGCGATGGTTGGCTCCGTACTGGCGACAAAAACTGCCGAGTGGGATTTACTTTCAGCCAAGAAGACAAAAAAATTCTGGATCACCTGCAACCAACTATCAATAATTGGTACGGAAAAGACATTTCTGCGGTGAAGAGGGAAAACGGGGTTTGGCATCTGTCTTATCACGGTAAGGGTTTTATTGATTTCTTCGCGAGCCTAGGAGTGAAACCGGTGAAAGCTCAAGATAAAGAGGTGCCAAAAAGCATTTTTGCTGCACCCCAAGACGTTGTATTGGGTTTTTTACAAGGGCTGTTTAGTGCTGATGGAATAGTGCGTAATAGTAAGAAATCTAATAGCGATTGGATCGCCTTAAGTTCTAAAAGCAAAAAACTTCTCCGTGGTGTGCAACTTTTACTTTTAAATTTAGGAATAAAAAGTCGAATCTTTGACCGTAGCCGAGAGCCCAGAAAAGGAATGTTTCCTTATCAGACCAAAGGAGGAGAGCTACGAAGTTATACCACAGACGGTATTCTCTATGAGTTAGGAATTTTTGGTGAGTTTAGAGAAAAGTTCAAAGAAGAAATAGGCTTTATGAGCCAAGAAAAACAGAAACGTTTAGAAGATACTCATCATCGAGTAAGACTTTCTCATAAAGATTCTTTTGTAGACTTAGTGGTTTCGGTAGAAAACCATGGCCAAGAAGACGTTTATGATTTAACCGAAGCGGTAACCCACTCGGTAATTGCTAATGGAATTGTGGCGTCGCAATGCGGTGAACAGCCACTTATGCCTTATGATTCGTGTAATTTAGGAAGCATTAATTTAGATCAGATGCTCAAAGTTAAGGGATTTGACGACAAGACTAAGACTACTAAATACGAAATCGATTGGGAGAAATTGGAAAAAACAACGAGACTGGCAACGAGATTTCTCGACGACGTCATTGAAGCCAATAAATTTCCGTTGACAGAAATTGATAAAACCGTTCGGGCCAATCGCACCGTTGGTTTGGGAATTATGGGTTGGGCTGATCTGTTGGTTGATTTAAGGATTCCCTATATGAGTGAGATAGCCGTGAAACTAGGAGAAAAAGTGATGAAGTTTATTACCGAAAAAGCCCGCGCCGAATCAGTCAAAATGGGTAAGGAGAGAGGATCGTTTGAAAACTTCCCGGGTAGTTCTTGGCAAAAAAAAGGCTATAAATATATGCGTAACCGCACCGTTACGACCATTGCGCCAACCGGAACGATTGGTTTAATTGCCGATTGTTCCCAGGGCATCGAGCCGATTTTTGCCCTGGCGCATTTAAGACGATCAAGTCTGGCCGCCCAGGAAAATCTAGGCGATGAGCTTTACTATACCTATCAAAAATTTGAAGAAGAATTAAAAAGACGAGGGGTTTATAGCGAAGAATTGATGGCCGAAGTTGCCAAAAGCGGAGCCGTCGGTCACCTCAATCACGGTCTACCAGAGGATTTAAAAAAGATTTATGTTACCGCCCATGAGATTACGCCAATATGGCATCTTAAAATGCAGGCCGCTTTTCAAAAATATACTGATAACGCGGTTTCCAAAACGGTTAATTTTGCCAAAGAAGCCACCACCCAAGACGTTGAGGAGGTTTACATGCTGGCCTATAAATTAGGCTGTAAGGGCGTGACAATCTATCGTGACTCTTCGCGACCCAACCAGGTTTTAAATCTTGACGTTACCGGTAAGAAAAAACGTGAGGAGGAAAAAAAGGAAGCCTTACAAGCGGTAATCAATGGTAACGGCAATGGCAATGGATATTCCCATACCATTATTGACGAACCGCCTCTAGCCCCGACGCGTGATACCAGACATGCTTATATGATGGCTTCTTTACCGAAACAAAAAATGATCAGCTGTCCTACTTGCGGTAATATTTTAACCCACAGTGAGGGCTGCGCAACTTGCTTATCGTGCGGATACTCGCATTGCAGTATTTAGGAGGGGCGTGAGAATTTATACTAGGACAGGAGATGGCGGCAAGACTAGTTTATACGGAGGCAGAAGAGTTTTAAAAAGCGATATACGAATCGAGGCATACGGGAACGTAGACGAGCTAAATAGCGTAATCGGCATGGTTTTAGCAGAAAAAAAGATCGCTAAAAACCTAAAGCCGTTTTTAAAAAAGATCCAGGAGAATTTGTTTCTCATAGGCAGTCTGCTCGCGGGATATAAAAGTAGCAAACAATTTACAGATGGCAGTAAGCAACTAGAAAAATGGATTGATAGCTTAGAAGAAAAACTACCAGAACTGAGAAATTTTATACTGCCGGGAGGGACAAAAACTGCCAGCATCTTACATTTAGCGAGAACTGTTTGCCGTAGGGCCGAAAGAAGAGTAGTAGAACTTAACCAAAAGGAAACGGTTGACAAAAACATTATTATTTATTTAAATCGCTTATCTGATTTGTTTTTTGAAATGGCGAGATTGGTAAATTCTAAAGCAGGAATTAAAGAAACAATTTGGCAGATTTAGCCCGGTAAGCGGGTTTTAACAATTTAGATTTTAGGATTGGGGAAGTCTGTGTAAATCAGACACTGTGCCGCAACGGTGAGTTCCCACTTCGTCGAGTTTTACTCGACTTCGTGGGACGAGGCCGACACCAGCCTAAAATTATCCCGAGCAGGAAGTATGAAGTGATTAGTGGTTAGTAAGTAGTGATTGGTGTCTAATGACTAATGACTAATAACTAATAACTAATAACCTGACGACCAATAACTCCCCTTCTCGGGACATACCCGGGGAGGTTTTTTTATGGTTCCCGTGACTGAAA
>CAYJSC010000031.1:0-7305 GCA_964372475.1 uncultured Gammaproteobacteria bacterium
TGCAAGGCCTTATAGTAACCAACGTCATCTTTGTCATAGTGCTCTTCGAGGGAGAAAAATTTTTTAATGTCGTAGCCTTGCAAAAATAAAACCCAGGTGGCCACGGCTCTGGCGACGCGGCCGTTGCCATCGACAAAAGGATGGATCCGAACCAGCTCGTAATGCGTAATACCGGCTTGTAAAACCGGATGCATGTCTTTTGTCGCCTTGCTATTTAACCACTGCAGAAAATCTTCGACTAAAAACGGTACTTCGACGCTTGCTGGCGGCCGGAAAGAAATTTCTCCCGTCTGACTGTTTCTTAAAACCACCTGTGTTTTGCGATACTCGCCGCACTCTTCGTCGGGCAGAATTTTCTCCACCGTCAGCTTATGCAAGCGTTTCAATTGTTCCTCGGTAACTCTTCCCCCAACCCCCCCAATATCCCCAATGAGCTTGAGTACATTGCGATAGTTGATCACTTCCTGAATATCCCGGTCTCTTGCCACGATGGTTTGTCCTTGAATAACTTTGGCTGCCTCGGTGAAATTGAGCGCATTTCCTTCAATATGTGTCCCGTAGTGAACGGTCCTAATCATGGCTTCTTCTCTAAATTTTGCTTCCCAGGCCGGAACCAGCGGCGCGTTAGTGATAATTTCCCGGCAGGCTTCAACCATGCCGATGTCTTTAAGAAGTTTGTTGGTAATGGTATATTTGGGTTGGTACATAAGTTACTTAAGTTACCCAAGTCACTTAGGTAACTTATTAATCTTAATTATCGCACAATTTCCGCAAAAGGGCAATATTTTTTCTTTAGGGATAAAAGTCTTTGTGTTTCCTTCTTTCCCTAAACAACTTCTCTCTAAATCCGCCTTCGTTTATAAACTTAATTCTTAGGGCTTGGATTTGTCTTTTTAAAAGAAAGGTTTGCGTTTGGCATAAAGTTAAAAGAAAATTGGCGGCTTTCTCTGCCTCAAAAAATCTTCAAAATCTTCTACCAGTTCTTGGGCCGAACCACAAGCGGTTCCTAGAAGCTTGAGATATCCTTCTGTACTTTTAAAAGTATAGCCCTCGGCTATGTTTGATTTGTCTGAACGCCCAGCTTGCGTCATTTGTTCTTTTTGACGATAAGAAATAATGAAGCGGTCACAAAATTGAACCGCTAAGTCGTAGATAACTGTAGCTAAAATATAAGTAGCAAGGTATTTGTAGCCGGGATAAGAATCTTCTTTGGTACTCACAATTTTAGTATATCATAATTTTTCCCTAACCACCCTAACCTTCCCAACCCCCCTAACTCCTCGTTAGAAACTCTTCCATGGTTAAACTTAAATTCTCAATATCTCGAAGATACGCAAACTCATCGACGCCGTGGGTATTGGTATCGGTTCTAATCGTGCCAATGCCAAAATGCGGCAGACTTAAATACTTGGTCCATTCGGACATTTCGGTTGAGCCCAGCGTCCCAAAAATTCCACCCTCATTGGCGTATTTACGATAAATCTTATCCAACTCATACATTTTGGGGTGCTCGCTCGCATAACCTTCGATCATGACGATATCTTTTAAATCATATGAAATCTTTTCGTTTTGGCAGAATTTTTTAATTCTTTGGTATAACTTTTCTCTTTCTTTGACTACGTCACCCTCCGGAATATAACGGCAATCTATGGTTACGACGCATTTGTCCGGAACAACGTTATTGGCAATACCGCCGCTGATTTTATTGACATTGCAGCGCGAACAAAGATGAGATAGCCCAGAAGATTTAAAGGTAGGATATTGGGAAAGTTGCTTTTCGTACTCTTTTTTAATCTTGCTAAAAAAATACAGTAGCTTACTGGTCGCTTCCACGGCGTTCGTTCCCAAATGGCTCATACCCGAATGTACTGCTTTTCCCTTCACGATGATCTCAAATTGCAAAACGCCCAAGTGAGCGTTGGTCACGCCTCCGGCAAAAGTATCGGGATCAAAAACGATGGTATTTTTGGGCAATTTCAGCTTTTTGGTCATGTGTGTTAATTGAGCTTTTTGATTGGTTTCTTCATCGGTCGTTGCCCAAAAAATTAAATTAAACTTTAAACCTTTAAACCCTGTAGCTTTTAAACTCTCAAGGGCTGAAAGTACAGCTACGGTTGAACCTTTATGATCCGAAGTTCCCCGACCATACGCCCTACCATTAGTGATCTTAAATTTATGGGAATTTTGGTAGTCTGCCGGGACGGTATCGATATGGTTATACATTAGTAACGTTGGTAAGTTATTACCGAAGAATTTTCTAGCAACTAGATGTACCCTGTTTTTCTTGCCGTCGGTGGCCCTTACGGGAATATCGACAACTTCCGTAGTCAAACCGAGATTTATAAGATAATTTTCCAGAAGCTTAATAGTTTTAGGATAATTGACTCCTGACGGATGACTCGTATCCGTTTCCACGTAGTGTTTAAATAACTCAAGAATCGCTAGTGACAAAATTTTTTTGGTTTTCATTTAATAATCTAAGCACCATTTGATGGTCTCGGGCAAAGCGCGGGCTAAGTCATCGGCATTATAATAATTTCCCAACTTTTCTGAAAGTCTTTTGGCAGTAAATTTAACTAAGAATGTTCCCGCGCAAGCCGCTAGAAAGGGATCGTTTTTACAAGCTAAGGCCGCGATTAAACCGGCGCTGACATCGCCGGTTCCACCCTTGGTTAAGCCGGGTTGGGGCAACCCGATGAATTTATAAGACCTATAAGTTTTATAAGACTTATAACCATTATAAACCCCCGCTTCCGCCGCTTTGTTAACAATAATACAACCAAACCGTTGCGTCATTTTTTGGATGTTTTCTGCGGTTTTTGGCAGACCAAAAAGCATTTGAAATTCCTGCCGGTTGGGAGTTAAAATTGCGCCTTTGGGTATGAATTTTTTATCCATCGTTTGGAGACTTCCAGCATCAATAATCCACTGTTTTTGAGTAAATTTTGTGAGCAGGGTTTCCGTGATTCTCTTCGTCCTTTTTCCTTCCCCATTTATTTCGTTGTTTTTATTTGTAATTTGTAATTTGTCATTTGTCATTTTGGTATATCTCATCATCCCCGGCCCGATTAAAACCGCATCTGATTTGGCAATGTAATGATCAAGGTCTTTGTCTGGTATCCAGATAAAAGAATAAAGTTTAGAACTTAGATTGACTACAAAATCCTTATTCTCCTTTGGGGAAGAGAAAAAAACCATGTCAACAATTCTGGAGGCGGTGATTAAAGATAGAAGCGGCGCGCCGTGAAAAAGAGAGGACCCGCCGATAATAGTTAATTGCCCGTTTTGCGCTTTTTGCGACTTAGGATTGGCCTGGTAAAGAGCTTTTACTTCCCCTACCCCCACTCTATTTTTAGCCTTCTCTAAAGGAAGTTTATAAAATCTCGCGTTCTCGCTGTTAATAAGGTCTTCTAGGGATTTAGTCATGATTTCAAAACTTTATAATGTAATTGCAGTTCATTTGGCGAAAGTTTTTTGGTACCAAGTAGTTTTAAGTTAACGGTAAAATCCTTTCCCTCAAAAAGCTTAATGCCTTGGCCAAAAACTGTCGGTTCAACATCTAAATAAATTTCATCTACAAGATTCTCGGCTAAAAAAGAAGCATTTAGCTTGCCGCCGCCGGCAACAAGAGTTTTGGTAAAACCCCGTTTCTCTAAAAGTCCTAACGCTTCTTTTGGCGAATGGACAACCAAATGGTTTGGTCTCTCTGTCTTTAAATTACTGTCTTTGCTAACTACCACTATTTTAATTTTCTCCAGGCCTTCATAATTATTTTCTTTTATTCCAATCTGATAAGTTCTTTTCCCCACAATGATATTCCCAATTTTTTTAGCCATATTTTTATAACTCTCCCATTCTATATCCGAAGTAAAGCCTGTATCGTCGTTTTCTTTAGCAATATAGCCGTTGACCGTTATTGCCATGTATAAAACAACTTTCATATGTACTCTTCTTACTGCATCCGCCAGCTGGCGGATCAGCCTAGAAGAAGTTATATACCCGCACAAACTAGAGTTTGAAGGGTATAGGCTGCATTATATCAGCTTGAATACAAATATTAAATTTTTGAATTCTCTTTCTTCCACCCTCTCTCATAGACTTTCCTACCAATACTCTAATGATACGTATTAATAGAGTGTTAAAGAAGCGTGATTAAAAGGGTTTTTGACGACGGCGTTTTTCCTCATAATGTCTTTGCCTTTCGTTTGTCCAATTCGACCCATACCGCGGTGGTAAGGTTTCTTTAATTGTGTCACCTAAATCTTGCCAAGATTTATACAGTTTTTCTTCCTGCAAAACTTTTTCTAATATTTTTTTGTATCCTTTTCCTGTGTATTTAAGGTTTATGTTAACATTCGCAATTGTGGACGGAGTCACTTTTAGAATACTGGCTATGGCATCATAAGTATAGCCTTTGGATAACATTAGACCGATGGAGAGCCTTTTGGCGAGCATTATTTTTTCGGGAGGAGAAAGAAAATCGTTTAGAAACTCACTAATATCCGTTTGGTCGTGAAGACCGGCAATAACTTTGCAGAAGATTTCTTGAATTCTTTCTGCTACAAGCGCAGCCACAATCTTTCTTGATACTTGTGTCATATTGGGCTCACCTTTCACTCTAATAATATATATTAATAGAGTGTGTTTATAGTTATCTTTTTTATTATTAACCAGAAACTACTCTTTGTCAATAATTTTATTGGCAGCCTGCTTCTCAATGACTTTTTATATATCCTTTTTCTGTACCATTATTCCGCTGGCAATAATAATACTGCCACCCAGCAAATGCCAAACGGTAAACGGTTCGCTTAAAAAGAAAGCGCCAGACAAGGAAACGATTAATGGTGCAAGCATCGTCATGAGAGAAACGTAGCTGACCGAAGACAGAGAAAGGGCTTTAATCACCATGAGCTGCCCAGCTGCCGCAAAAACTCCTGAGATTAATAAATAAGTAAGAGGAATATCAAAAGTAAAGTTTTTACCCGATATAAAGATTAACAAAAACAAAAAAATTGAAACTGAAATACCTCTTGTTGAAGTCACCACGCTTGAAGGTAACTTGTCGGTTAATTTTTTAAGCAAAATGTCAGAAAAACAAAAAAATAGGGCTGAAATTAAAATCAAGAGATCGCCTTTTTGGGGAATAATTAATTTCCCCCCGGTTGTTACAAGATAAAGACCGACAAGAAAAGATATCATTAATAAAATTTTTGAAAAGGAAAGTTTCTCTTTTAAAAATAAAAAGGCCAGAAGCGGACCGAAAATAACGCCGGATTTTATAATAAAACCATAGTTTATGGAAGTAGAAAGTTTTAAACCATAAGCTGTCGTATATAGCGCCACGGCAATCAATAGTCCCGTCCCAATTATTTTATAAAATGCCTTTAGATTAACAATCCGAATATGATGTTTTTGGACAAAGAAGGCATAGCCACTTATGAGAACAGTCGCGATGGCCTGGTAATATAAATAATAGAGAATTGGGTCGGCGCCGGTATTTAAAACAAATTTATTATAAACAATAAGAATTGACCAGATAAGACAAAAAGCCACGATAGTAAATAACTTATTGTTTAACAGACTCTTAATCATAAGATTTTAATTCTACTACTTTCACTTTTTTCAACAGCTCTTTTTCTATATCGCTTGCATCGGTTGTCGTGATAATCGTTTGCTGTTTGGGAATTATCTCCATCACCAAACGGCGGTTGTTTTCGTCTAACTCCGAAAAAATATCGTCTAAGAGAAGCAGGGGTCTCTCTCCCTTTTTTTGCGTCACAAACTCCAGCTCGGATAGCTTTAACCATAAAATCGCCATCCTCTGCTCTCCCCTCGAACCAAACAACGAAATATCTAGTTCTTCCTTACTTCCTTGATTCCTTGATTCCTTGATTCCTTGATTCTTATTTATTTTCCAATCGTCCCGGTGCGGTCCAACCAAGGTTGTCGCCGCCGCGACCTCTTCTTTGCTATAGTGAGCCAGCCGCTCCGAAGAAATCTCACTTTTATCATAAATTAAGCTAAACTTACCCACTTCTGACGGTAGGTAGTTAATAAAATTTATAAACTCTTCTCTTTTATAAGTAATCACCGCGCCGTTTTTAATAAGTAGCTCATCCCAAAAAGCCAGTTGTCCTCTCCCCAATCCTTCATCTCTGATTCTTTCTAATAATTTATTTCTTTGTCTTAGGCCTTTTTCGTAAACGCTTAAACTGCGGCGATATTCTTTATCCGCTTGTACCAAAACAAAATCCAGATATTTGCGTCTTAAAGACGGACTATCAGTTACCAGCTCCAAGTCCGTTGGCGCAAATAATACCGATGTTATCATGCCGATAAAATCCATTTGTCTTTTGGCGACACCATTGACTAGATATTTTTTGCTTGGCGCCGGTTGTCCTTGGACCATTCCCGTAGTTACCATTATTTCCAATTTAACCGTCTGGCCCTCCGCTTCGTTTTGCGCTTCACCTCTAATTCTCGTTACTTCGTTTTTAAACTTAATCATTTCTAAATCTCTTTCGGCGCGGAAAGATTTCCCCATACCCAAAACAAAAATTGCTTCTAAAATATTAGTCTTACCAACCGTGTTGGGACCGACAATAAGCGTGATACCGGGTGAAAAATTAAATGTAGATTTTGTATAACTACGAAAGTTTTGGAAAGAAAGTTGGGATAAAAACATATATTTTTTGAGCGTTGGCAGGACCCGCAAAGAAAGAAGCCTATTCAATTACAGTACCAATAAACTCTTTTCCTTCTAAAAACCTCTCCATATTTTCCAAATCGTCTCCTTTTAAAATCACCACTTTAAGACCTAGCTCCTCTGCTTTTCTGGCGGCCACCGGATCAAAAGGAACGTTCATTCCCGGATTCCATTCGTCGCCTACCATTTTTCGATACTCTTTCCAGCTTAACTTTGGCAGCGGTTTAGCATCAGGAAACTTATTGGGATCTTTATCATAAACCATTGTTATATTTGAAAGATTAATTACTGTTCCCGCCTGATATTCTTCAGCGAGTAAAACTGCATCATAATCGGTTGAACATCCAGGTTTCCAACCAGAAGCGATCAAAACCGGTTTGTCGACAACATCTAATTGGTCGTAATGTTTTTTCACTCGAAAATAGGCTATATCTTGGAATATTGTACGAAGTAGGTGCGCGTTAAGACGTGTTGAATGAATTCCTAACCAATCTAAGTCTTCATTAGAGATTGTTCCCACCACATCCTTTGCCGCTTTTTGGTAATGTCTTGTGGTCGCCCCACCCCCGCAAACTATGAAAAACCGCCTATTCTTGGCG
>CAYJSC010000032.1:0-7088 GCA_964372475.1 uncultured Gammaproteobacteria bacterium
GATTAAAAGCGTGACCTTATGTCCAAGGTCAACCAGCTGTCTAAGTTTCCTAATCGGAACAGCATGCCCTAAATGGATTTTGGTAAAAGTGGGGTCGATTCCAAGATAGACGTTTAACTTTTTGCCAGATCGCAGAACTTTTTCCAATTCCTGTTTATTGGGAATAATATTTTCAACTCCCCTGGTTAGAACTTCGTCAATTTTGTCCTGCGTCGGTCGCTTCGGTAGGGTTTTTAAATCAGCTACTATTTCGGGGTTTTCCTTAGTAATAATTCCTTTTTGCACCAACGTGCTGCCAAAGACTTCTAGAAATTTTGAAGTCGCCATATTAAGAATTTTTACTGACTCTTCGTAACTAATTGAAAGCGTATTAATAAACAAAACGACGTTTTTAGATTTTTCATCGACCTTACTTGTTTGCGCGATTCTCCAAGTCCAGTTTCTGGTTTGCACGTGATTACCAGAGGCAAATACTACTGGATCGATAACACTTTCTGGTTTTACTTGATTCAGGGGAATGTAGGTGTCGCCTGTTCTTCCGGGCCTAACTTCAATATCTCCGGGGTCAGTATCTAGGTCATGAAGTCCAACGGGAGCTCCAGTTTCAATAGAAATAATATTGCATAAATCAACCGCTAGGTTAACAGCAGGTAATCTTTTTAACTCCGAAAATCGTTGCAAAATATTGACGCTGGCGGGAGGAAACTTTTCCGGATCAATGCCAAAACTTTTAGTCGCTTTTTTCCACGCTTCAATTTCGTTTTGGGCAATATTGTCAATTATTATATCTTCGGAAATTCTCCCTTCGTTACTAAATCCAGTAATTACAGCAACCCCTAATTTGTAATTAGGAACTTTCGCAAAAATTGTTTTATCAACAGATATTTTCATATTGTTATAATTATAAGTTTTACATCTAACTTTAAGTAAGTTCCACGGACTAGACTGTGGAACTTACGATTGACTACCTAATTTGCTGGAAAACTGATCATAAAGTTTTTTATTCTGTTCGCTGGTAAATGTTTTCCTTTTAATATTCAAACCCTCAAATACTTTTTTTATCTTGTCTTTTTCGTTTTCATTACTTGCCTTAATTAATTCTTCCAAAAGTAACTCCGGCCAGAAATATATTGAATGCCGTCTTTTAATATTTCTCCAGGAATACGGATCATACTTCTCTTCAAGAGTCGGCTCTTTTGGTTCAGGTTTTTTTCGTTGTAAGACTATTTTAAATCCTGCTCCTGAAAGATTGAGCCAAGTGTTTACTCTTGCAATTGTTGCTCGTCCTACGCCGATTTCGCCTCTTATACTATCGTAGTTCCAGCCCTTAGCTAATAATTCAGCTATCCGCAACCTCTTTGCAATCGTCTCGTTTTCTTTTGGCGACAGGAAATCCAAGAGAAATTCTGCCACTTCGTCAGGCTTGTTTAGAGTTGAGATTGCCCTGCAAAGAGCCACCATTAACTCTTTTCTTTTATTTGGGCTCAACTTGCTCATGATCTTAGACTAACATATTTTTAACTAACACTTCAATATACTCTTTAATATCGCGATATCAAACTGTAGTAAGTTCCACGAACTAGACTGTGGAACTTACTAATTCTTTCTAACCCTAATGTTAAGTTAGTTTCAGTATCATGCCGTTTGATTTAATACCAATCATATCTTCTATTCTCATAAGGCCAAATTTAGTTACAAAAGTTGGTTCTAGTGTAAAAACTATATTTGCGCCGACTGCTCCTTTATCTTCTTCCACCATTGGATTTTCATGTAAAGAAAAACCAATCCCGTGGCCGAAATCAATATCCTCGACTTTTAATATGGCACTATTTCCTTTTGCCAGTTTTTTATACTCATCTATTATTTGGCTAAAGTGAATTTTGGGAGTTAAAAATTCAGTTATAATTTTTTGGTGAATATTTTTGATAAACTTATATGCGTTTTCAGCTTGTTTATTTTTAAGAAAAAACATTCTTGTTATATCAGTTGTAAAAATATCTTTTTTAATTCCGACGTCAACACAAATTACATCCCTGTTAACTATAGTTTTGTTCGATGCTGATAAAGATGTAGATTTAACTAAATCTTTTCCACTAGTGATGCAAATAGGAAATGCAAGATTATATTCTTTCTCCAGAAATATCTTATATAAGTCCTTTTCGATCTTTAATTGATTTTGGCCTTGCTGAAAAACAAGATTTTTGATTGTGTTAGATAAAAATCTTGCGTGCTTTCCTAGCGTATCAATGTACTTGTCTGATTTAAATCTGATTAATTCTCTAACATGTAAATTTAAATCTAAAACGAAACTGGGTTTTAATTTAACAAGGTCTGAATATTTAAAAAACCCGGCGATACCAACTCTTTTATTTGCACCTACTTTTTCCGAAATCGGAATAATTGTCAAATTTTCTCCGGGAGCAGGTAAAATTGGAATAACTGTTCTTTTTCCCAAATCCGATACCAAGTAACTCGGCGTAGAAATAAAAGCAGCGTTCTTAGTTACAAGAATATGATCTTGCAATACGGAATAAGTTTCGCTGATTGCTTTCATCAACGAATCTTCGTAGCCATTGGCATAAATGATCACAGCATCAAGGTTAAATTTTTTTATTAACTCTCGTATTTTCAAAATATTTAAATTCATATATTTATTCATTAATTATTAATCTTATTTTACGACCAACTTCAAATGTTCCTCTAAAACCCTTAGTCAAATGGAAATTGCGATCGTTAAAAACCGATCCGTTCAGTCGAATTCCGTTACTTTTTAAGAGCCGTATAATTTGTTCCTCCTTTACTTGTAGTTCGCGAGCCAAAAAAGGAATAAGATTTATATCTGCATCTATTATTACTTTAATTTCTGTCTCTAGCTGTTTTCCAGTCGCGAGTTGGCAGATTATGTTTACAGCCTTAACTTTATCTTTTGCGCTGGCAACATGTAGGTTTACCCCCAAACCCTGTAACAGGTTACTGACCTTATCATCCCGAACTCCTAGTATTGCTCTCGACCACGGGCCGTTATCAAGTGTAGCATCAACGCCTAATCGATTTGAAATAAAAGATTTTTTATTCAAAAACTCTTCTTGCCTAGTTGGCGCCGAAGACCAACTGCCGGCATTTTCGAATGGCGTAACAATAGACAGAAATCTATTCTGAAGTTTTGCTAATTCCTCAATTTCTAAAATATGATCCATAAATGATTTAGATATCAAATTGAGCCAGACTACCGGGTTTTCTTTTGCAATCAGCCTTGGTAAAATGGTCAAATCGAATTTGTATAAACCCAATAAGAATTCATGAAAATTTAGATCATTTTTACCTGCCAATATTTTTTGTAATTGTGTCAAATCCGTTTCACTTGTTGCCCGTTTTAACATTTCTAAATGTCTAAAAACGGTAATATCTACCCCTTTTAGACCAGGCTGTCTAATAATAGAATTAATACATATTTCAATATCTCTTTCTAAATCAGCGTTAAACAATCTTTGTCCCATATTGGCTAAGTTTGCGGTCATGATGGCTTCCACATCGGAAAAAGTAAAAGCTACAGAACAATTGATACCGAATGAGTTTAGAGCACGATGTAATTGTAAAAATCCCTCTGCGACTCTTGCTGCCCTTTTATTATCTGAAAAAACGGGCGTAATTACTCTATCAATCGATGGGTCTTGACCGTCGAGTGCCGGTTGCCAGTCGAGACAGGCAATGGCTAAAAAAATTACAGGTTTAGAGGATTTTTTTGCCTCAAGAAGAGTTGATAAAAAAGCCGGCTTGTTATGGATTGGCAAAACACACTTTTCTTCAAAATCATCAACCCATAAAGCCAGCAATTTACTGTCTGCTCTTTGCAGATCAAGTTCACTAATTTCCTCTACGCTATGAGTAATAATTTTTGTTTCAGGTGACATGTATTTTTCCCAACAAAAAACTCGTCCATTCAAACATCCAAACAAATGGATTCTGAAATAAGGACGAGTTACTTTATAACCCGTGGTACCACCTTAATTATTAGGAGCCATCGGTCATCTTCGCATAAAGCTTCGATGACCAAAGAAAAACCGCCTTGAGGCGGTTAACTCCTAACCTCTTTTAGCGCTCTGTTTCTATTGTGACACGCCTTAGTTCTATCACGGGAACTCCCGGAAAGATTTACTTTCCGCCAGCTGGCGGATTCAATCTTTCAGCTCCAGAGTGTAATTTGCTTCTTTCAGTACGCTAGGTCTTTCATCAGCCGCCTAATTTCTACTGTCACCTGAAAAAAACTGTTTACCATGTACCGAATGGTACATGGCTTCTCTTTCAACGCCTTTATATTCAATTAGACACTAAAATATCACACGCCTTGAGGTTTGTCAACTTCTGGGATAAAATTAAGTAATATGCTCGATATTTTTCTTAAGCGTCAGAGTCGCCAACAAGGCTACACCACTTCTTCTTCGCGAGCCAGATTCTACAGCATCCTAGCGACCTTAATCTTGGTTGGAATCGTAGGCTTCGTTTTACTAACCACGCTTCTTTTTGCTTGGTATGCTAAGGATCTTCCCCGTCCTGACAAGGTCAGGCGCGTCGAGGGGTTGTCGACAGTAATTTACGATCGAAACGGCGAAGTTTTATACGACGTTTTCACTAACCAAAACCGTATTCCGATAGAACTTACCGATATTCCCAAAAGCCTTCGTGATGCAACTATTGCCATTGAAGATAAGGATTTTTTCAAACACGCCGGCTTTGACCCCAAAGGCTATCTTCGTGCTTTTAAACAAATACTCATTTACCATAACCTCGCCGGTGGTTCGACTTTAACGCAACAATTAGTTAAAAATGTTTTATTAAGCTCAGAGCGCACAGTGCCACGCAAAATCAAAGAATTTATCTTGGCAGTCCAAATTGAAAAAAAATATAGCAAAGACCAAATTTTCCAGATGTATTTAAACGAGGCGCCGTACGGCGGTACGGCTTGGGGAGTGGAAGCAGCGGCTAAGGCATATTTCGGAAAGCACGTCAAAGACGTCAATTTAATCGAAGCGGCCTTTCTTGCTGGGTTGCCGCAAAGCCCTTCCAAGTACTCGCCATTTACTTCGGTAAATAAACCCTATGTCTGGAGAACGAGCCAGGTTTTAAGAAGAATGCGTGAAGATGGATATATTAATAAACAACAAGAAGTAGATGCTAATAAGGAATTATTAAAACTTGATTTTTCGGTGAAAGGTTTTGATATTAAAGCCCCTCATTTTGTCATGTATATAAGACAACAACTCATTGAAAAATTCGGCGAAAAAATGGTCGAAGGCGGCGGACTTCGCGTAACCACCACGCTTGACTACAAACTACAAGAGCAGGCGGAAAAAATTGTCAGAGAGGAAGGAGAAAAATTAGCTCCCTACAAGACTTCAAACATCGCCGCTGTCGTTATTAATACCAAAACCGGAGAAATTTTAAGCATGATTGGCAGTAAGGATTATTTTAATAATGAAATTGACGGTAATGTAAACGTAGTTTTAGCCCTGCGCCAACCGGGATCCGCGGGAAAACCAATACTTTACGCCGCAGCTCTTAAACAAGGTTATACCCCAGCAAGTTTGCTGATGGATGTTAAAACCGATTTTCCCTCGGGGAATCCCGAAAAACCTATTTATACGCCGGAAAACTACGATGGCAAATTTCACGGTTTGCTGCAGATCCGATTCGCTTTGGGAAATTCCATTAATATTCCGGCGGTCAAAATGGCCGCTTTGGTTGGGGTGCAAGACGTCATGAAACAAGGTTTTGATATGGGTATTTCCTCCTGGGAGCCAACCAGTGAGAATCTCAAAAACGTCGGTTTGTCGCTCGCCTTGGGTGGCCGCGAAGTAAGACTTTTGGAGTTGGCGTCGGCCTATGGTGTTCTTTCTCAAGGAGGCATCCGCCACGATCCAGTTGGTATTTTAAAAGTCTCTAATTCTCAAAACAAAACATTATATGAGTATCGTCAGGTGGAAGGCAAACGGATTTTATCCGAAGAAGTGGCATTTTTAATTTCTCATATTCTTCTAGATAATAATGCCAGAAATATCGCCTTTGGATCTTCTTCTTACCTGGTTATACCCGGAAAAACGGTTTCTGTTAAAACGGGAACGACAGATCAAAAGCGTGATAACTGGACCTTTGGGTATACTCCTTCTTTTGTCACTGGCGTGTGGGTTGGCAATAATGATAATTCACCCATGAATCCTAGTATTACATCCGGCGTTACCGGCGCCGCTCCTGTTTGGAACAGAATAATGCGGATCCTGTTAAAAGACAAACCTGACGAAGAGTTTAAAAAACCAGCTAACGTAAATGCTTTGGAAATCGATGCTTTTGGCGGAGGATTACCCCATGGCGACCAGCCTAAAAGAATAGAGTATTTCATTAAAGGAACAGAGCCCCAGCGTCGCTCACCAGTTTACCAAAAATTAAAAATTTCTAAAAACGAAGATAAAAAGCTAGCAAACGACGTCGAAATCGCAGCGGGTGATTACACCGAGAAAGATTTTTTTGTAATTTCCGAAAAAGATCCGGTGTCAGGTGACGGGAAAAACCGCTGGCAGGAAGCGATTGATTCCTGGGTAAACGGACAAAGTGATGAGCGCTATAAAGTTCCCAAGGAAACATCATCTGCGGCCGCCGATCGGGTGGTAATTAAAATGAAAAACCCAGAGGATCGCAAGCAATACAATGAATATGACATTCAAGTTGACGCGAGTGCGGTGTCCAAAAAAGACGTGGTGAGAATGGAGCTTTTTGTCGATGGCGTTTCTAAAAGTATTAAAGCCGGAAATACTTTTTCAGAAAAAATTACTCTGATTACGGGTTCACACGAAATAAAAATAAAAGGAACAGATAGTGCTGGCAACAGTTCGGAAGTTTCGGTTAAAATCGGCGTGTTAGTTGCCTGGGACTTTTCAACGCCAACTCCTTCACCTACCCCATCGCCAACCCCGACTACTACGCCGACCCCAACGCCGTAATATTCCCATGTCATTGCAAGCACATTCGCTTCGCTCAGTGTAAACTCCGCGAAGCAATCTGTCTCGTACTTTTATTCGTAGATTTGCTTCGTCGTT
>CAYJSC010000033.1:0-7081 GCA_964372475.1 uncultured Gammaproteobacteria bacterium
TTTACAGACCTACCAACTTTATTGTTGGTCGGGCGAGCTTCTTTTTGCCGGGGCCTCATACTATTTTTAGCGTAAACAACCAATTAAGGTAAATCGGGACAGAAATTTTTTAATTCTTAACTCCGGCCTGCTTCTTTTTGGCTTGCCCGCCGAAGCTTTAGCGAAGGCGGGGCTGCCATTTGCTCAAGTTGCTGATTTTATGGACTTCTTTCGCTTTATGGGTGGAAGTTTAGCAGTTTTGGGAATATTCTTGTTTATTTTTGGCAAAAAGTTTCAACTTTCCTATCGTCCTGTTGCAGGCTCAGAAGAATCTGTTCAACAGATTGCCACGTCCTCCGACGTACGTCGGAGTCCTCGCAATGACATTATGCTGCCTAAATTATCAATACAGTCCTTGCTTTTCATCATTGTAATTGGCGGGTTTCTGATCAATCAATACCTGATGTATAGTATGGGAATTTTTGACAAAATGGGTTCTTCAGCAGGATCTGTGGCAAGTTCTGTGATGAAACCTCTTTCTCGAATGAAATTAACTCCCTTTGATGTGGTTTTGGCAAAAGAACGAATGGATAAAAATAATGACGGCATTTGTGATGTTTGCGGGATGAAAATTGAGCAATGTATTGAATCAGGACAGCTCGATTGCAATATGGGGAATAATAAAGATGCAATCGGTCTTCTGGGGTCGCAACACATTCATGCTGACTTTAAGGTTTATGTGAATGGTCAAGTTTTAGACTTTTCCGATAAAGATCATATGGACAGGATGAGAAAAAATCTATCAGTTTCAAGCTTTATTCATGTTGATTCAGGATCTCCCGCGCCAGAGAAGACCGGCGATATTTTACATATGCACGCCACCAATGTTCCTCTCTGGCTTTTTTTCAAAAGTATTGGTATGAAACTTGAGAAAGATAGTTTAACTTTAGACAATGGACAAGTTTTAAAAAGTGGAGATGGAAATACTTTAAAGTTTTATCTTGCTGGGAAGAAAGTAGATGACTTAGACAGTTATGTGTTTCAAGATTTAGATAAATTATTGATAAGCTACGGCCCAGAAAATGATCCAGACATACAAAGACAACTTAATTCGCTAACAAATTTTGCTAAGAATCACTAGCTATGACGGGAGAACATGAACTACTAATTGGACTAGGTATAGTAATAGCAATCCTTTTACTTGGCGGGTACTGGTTAGTTTCAAAACCAGATGAAAGAATAGATAAACCTTTAATGGGAAAAGAAATATCAAGCCAAGGAGCACCTCACGTGGCAAGAGGCCAATCGCACCCAGCCTATAATTCAAATCCACCCACTTCTGGCTGGCATTGGGGGGACGGAGTCGCCGGTCCAGGTATTAAAGATAAACAGGTCCCTGATGAACTTGTATTACACAGTATGGAGCATGGAGCAGTTATTGTTTGGTATAAGACAGACTTGCCAAAAGACCAGGTTGATGAAGTAAAAAAAGCCTATGATAGTGTGGATGGAAAAAAGATCTTGACCCCAAGGAAAAACCTTGATGTGCTTGTTGCTTTAACCTCTTGGGGAAGGCTTTTAAAACTTCAAACAATTGATGCTGAAAAAATTAAAGCTTTTATTGATACCAACAGCGATCGGGGACCCGAAAAAGCGCCGATGTACTAATTGCTAAACTCCACCCCCCCACTCATTTTCAACATTTATTTCTCCGTTAAAAGGTAGTAAGTTGCCTTGCCTTTCCCTTTTCTGTTAATTAAGCCTAAGTCTATTAACTTTTTAAAATCCAGCGCCCTTGTTGCTTTTGCTCTATCAACCAACTTTGCGTAATCACGGTCAGCGATAAACCCCTTTTCTTTGATAAATTCAAGTATCTTGAGGTGATAAGGTTGTAAGTTACTCTCTGGACTTATTCCTATTTCCGGGAGAAGTTTTTGGACTCTTAGAAGTTCGTCAATAATTCCTTCGGTAAAGTATTCAAGCCATAAGGTAAAATCGATTTTATCTGTTAGTTGATAATAATTACCAAATTCTCCGATAGTTTTAAAATATTTAGTAACATTTTTATTGTAGTAATTCTCGAAACTGAAAAGATTAAAAGTATTTAACCCCATTTCAGCCAAAAGTACTTTTGTAGCAAGACGTGTTGTTCGACCATTACCATCCATAAACGGATGGATAATTAGCATTTGTTTGTGAAAAATACCAGCTAAAATAAGTAAGTCTATTTTATTGCGATTACTATTTACAAACTCAATAAGATCTTCTATAAGTTTCTTTACATCTTTTGCATCAGGTGGCAAATAAATAACTTGTCTAGTTCGAGGATCATTAACAACTACCGGTTTTTCTCTTAATTTTCCCGACTCAAATTTGGGCAGTAACCCAACGATCACTTGTTTTTGAATTTTAAGAATCAGATCAAGTGAAAGCCGAACCTTACTCTCCTCAAGCTTTTTATTTAAGTCATATAGGGCTTGATTATAATTTAAAACTTCTTTTTCGCTGTCTCTAATATGAGCAGGTTTGTTTTTAAGAATTTTTTTAACTTCTGTTAAAGGAAGGGGGTTGCCTTCAATACTGGTTGAAGCATAGGCAGAAACAGCTCTAGCTGCTTTTTCAAATTCCAGTAACACAACATGAGGAAATCTTCTGTTATTTAATTCGCTCACCAAGACATTTATTCTCTTAATGTTAGCTAGCAGGCGACCCGTAATTGTATATTGAGGATGGAACATGTAGACGTATTATAGACGAATATCAGACGATTCGCAAGGTGAGAATCACACAACCGGTGTGTGATGGTTTCTTTGAAAACATATTTTCAGCGCGCGCGATTTTCTCGCCCGAAGGGCGAGATTATTATAACCCAATTCAACTTCTAATTGGTCTGTCTGGCCAATTTATTGCTGATAAAGTTACTTTAAACGAAGGTTGCATGGCCTCTCTAGCCCATGCAACACATTTATCATAACGGGCTTCACCATTATTGACAGATTCAACAATTAAATGCTGTCCGCCTAAAAGGACTTCTTCCACGCCAAAAGAAAGAAGTTTTTCATTCAACATTTTCCACCTGTTGCTTCGTGCTGCCTCAGAAAGATCTTGTGCTTGTCCGGGGAAAAATGGTTCTGGATTATCTTCATATGTGGGAACAAAAACAATCTTTCCCTTCATATTATCTGATGCAATAGTCATAACTCTTGCTTTAGTTGAATCTATATAGGGATGTTGTTAAAATATTACTACTGGTGCTGTTACACTACTATCAGATTTTAATACACGTTCTAATATAGGGTAATAACGTTGCAATTTTTCTGTTCTCGAATAATAAAACGGATGAATTAATATTCTAATTTTTTTGCCTGCCAATTGTACTTGTCGTCTAAAATCATCTTCTTGATCTGGTCGCATTGAAAACATATCAGGAAAGGAAAAACCTGATGTTAAATCTTGATTATCAAGATCACTCTCACCCATACTAGTATTCTATCAAAACAATTCGTTTGCGTAATTCGAAATGCGTGAGATTGTTTCTTGTGTGGAGATTTGATATATTTTAACTGACTCAATTTTGCGGAATCTCTTTTTTAATGGCCGTCTTGGTCAATTTGGAGAAATCCGAGTTGACTTCAACCAGAGCGGCCATTTGAGTTAATAAAAGTTCTTTCCTCCTTCATTAAAATTTCGGAAGGACAAGTAAAATTTTTGCGTTTTTAAAAAAATTTACAGACTGCCTATGGCAAAACCGGGAACAACAGACGGTAAATCACTATAATGGTAACTGACAAGATAATTTTTTTGCAGTTTCAATTCCGAGGCTAACCGTTTTGTCTGTCCAGCGTCGGCAGTCACAGCTTTTGTCTTTACTTCCAATCCAATTTTATGGTCAAGAACAAAGTCCAACTCCGCGCCGGATTTTTTGCGGTAATAGGCAACATCCCCTTGAAGTCTTAAAAGATGAAAAACGCAGTTTTCAAATTTTTGGCCAAAACTTATTTTGTTAATTCTTTCAGCAACTGCCCAATCAATGAAGTAAATTTTCTTTGCCTTACGAATGGCTACGCGCGAGCTTGGCGAATATGGAGATATTAAAGCAATAAGATAGGTGGCTTCCAAAAAAGAAAGCCATTCTTCAATGGTTATTCTGGAAACCTTAAGCTCCTTGGCCATTCTTTCCGTATTTAATAAATTGCCGGTATTTTCAGAAAGCAGAATAATTAAATCGCGGATTTTGTCGTTTTTGCGAAAATCGGACAACTGCAGAATCTCTTTTTGGAAATAAGAGGAAAAGATATCCTCAAGTTTTTTTTCCTTTTCCACGGAATTTAACGCTAAAACCACTTCCGGAAAACTGCCAAAATGAAGATAGTCTTCCCATAACGGCGCAAAAAGCCTCCAGGCTGTCTCATTTATTTTTTCACCAATATCAGGCAAAACAAATTTTGATTCTTTAAACAGAAGAAACTCGGCAAAAGAAAGAGGGAAAAGCTCAAAAAGGAATTTTCTGCCTGATAAAGATTCACTAAAAAGATTTTTTAAGTAAAAAGAGGCCGAGCCCGTAAGGAAAAATTTTACGCGGTAATGGTCTAAAAGATACTTAACCACCGAAGGAGTTTGTTTAAGCCACTGGATCTCATCAAGAAAGACATACGGCTGGATTGAAAAATCAAGCCCCTGTTTTTCCAGCGAAGTTTTAATTGTTTCATAATTTGACTCTTCAAACATTTTTCGCGCCAGCGGATTTTCCAAATCAAGAAATATCTTATTTGGTGAGGAAATATTGTTAAAGATGTCACGGAGAAGAAATGTTTTTCCGCATCTTCGCATTCCGGTAACAACAATCGCTTCCGGATTTTTGAGATACGGTTCAATTTTACGATATAGGCTGCGTCGGAATATCTTTTCCATATGTTCTATATTACTAATATCTATTTATCCCGACCAATTATATATTAGTACTTATTTATTGTCAAGGGGCAAAATTTACGTTCTACCTGTTCCACCTCTAAGGTGGTAATATACTGTTTACAACAGAGGGACGGCCTGTCTCTCAAATAGTAAAGTATAAACTGGGGCTATTTTTGCCCGCGCGATTTTTGCTCCGTGTCAGACCAGAAATGCCGGCGCGTTTTCTTTGCTGATTATTTTGTAACCGCTGATTCCCAATTCGGGAAATTTATTGATTTCTCCTTCCGAAGATTTTATTTCATAGCCGGTTTTTATACCTGCCGGCGTTTCCGTGATTAAATCAATTTCTTTCCGGGCACCGGCAATCTCGCGATAAAAATAAAGCTTGTGGCTATTTCGGCGGTAATAAATTTGCCTCAAAAAAGAAGCAATAATCAGATTTTCAAAAACCGCGCCCGCGTCCGGCCGCAAATTAATCGGTCTGAAATCTTCCACCAGAGTGTTTCTGACGCCTAAATCGTAAAAGAAAACCTTTTTTCTTTCCAGATATCCTCTTCTTTTGTTGGTACGGTAAGGTTCCAGGAAAAAAATAATTCTGTTTTTGCTCAAAATGCTTAAATAGTTGTCAATCGTGACTTTCGTGGATTTCAAAGAAGAAGCTACCTCCGAAACATTGACCAAATTTCCCGTTTGCATTGCCAAAAGCCTTAATAAATTATAAACCAAATCGGTGTTTTTAAGATCGTAAATGTTAACGATATCCTTGACAATGCTGTTTTGGGTAATGTTTTTTAACTCCTCGATTTTGTTTTTGGACAAAACCACTCGCGGATACGAACCGTAAATCATCATTTCCTCAAGATAAGAAGACAAAAAGTGCGTTTCCGCCGCGTTCGGCTTGCGCAGAAAAGAAAAAGATTCATCTTTGAAATGAGCCGTTTCGTCAATGGTCAAGGGAAAAAGCAAAAATTCTTTGTAGCGGCCGGCCAAAGTGTCGAAATAATTTGTCTTGGCGCGAAGTTCGGAAGAACCTGTGGCCACGACTAAATAATCGGCCGTGTCAGTCAAAAGCTTTATAGCTTGAGTGCTTTCGGGATTTTTTTGGACTTCGTCGATAAAAACAAAACGGCTTTTTTTCTCCTTGCTTCTGAACTCAATCAGCTGTTTTAACTTTAAGAGGCTTGGGGTAAAAAGCTTTTGGTCGTCAAGATCATCGAAGTTAAAATAAGCGCCTCCGTATTTTTCGCGCAAATAGTTGAGAATCGTGCTTTTCCCTATCTGCCTCGGTCCCCAGATAAAAATGATTTGCTTATCCGCTGTTTTTGAAAAACCGGCTTCTATCTGCTCAAGGATTTTTCTTTTCTTCATGAGAAGACTATACCACAAATTATACTTTTAGTCAAGTGGACTATTCTAAAAGTAACGAAAAAACTTCTCCCGCGCGCGATTTGCGCTATCGCTATGCAATCGCTTTTACTTTGCAGTCTCCCTATAACTTCTAGCTGTATTTTCGGCTCCTGAGTATATAGAACTTAGATAATTTTCAGGTAGCCACATATCAGCCGTTAGTTCTCCTTTATTGTATCGGTTAATGACGGACTTGTAGAAATTATTGCAATCGGTTTCTTTAGGTTTATCGTTAATAAAATTATCACAACGTAGCCTAGAAGATTGCGGTATTGCAAAAATTGCCACTTCATCATTTTCATATTTTGGAATAATGTAATAATAAGATGAGCCGTGACTGCCGCCATTGGAAGACTTTATAATCTCCTGACCGGATTTTGTACGATCCCAAATTGGCAACACTTCAACTGGAGGAACGGGTTGGCTAAGAATCCATGTCCTTTTTTGTAAATCAAAGCTGATACTGTTTACTTGACCGGAAATATTTACAGAAGCAATTCCCCTTAACAACCAAAAAGAAGCTCTGGGGGCGTAATCGCCGGCGCCGGGGTTTAGCGTCAGAGCTAATAAACAAGCTGATTGATCATTTACCAAGGCGCCGCAATCTGAACCAGCGAAAATTACGTAATTTTGAGGGTAATCAAACTCAAGCTCATATTTAACATTTTCGTACGTCTTCCATGCATCTCCGTTATTCTCGCTTGGAGATGGCAATGGCGCAGTTTGGCTCTGTTTTGGTTCAGTCGCATTTTTTGAAGACCGCTTGCCAAAATAATATCCTCCA